>CAZCWA010000011.1:0-23838 GCA_964502265.1 uncultured Myxococcaceae bacterium
CGAGCAACTGGGTCTGTCGGAAGAATCCCTCGCCACCGTGCGCCGCGCGCGGTTCACGGGGCCCACGCCCATCCAGGCACAGGCCATCCCGCCGGCGCTCGCAGGACGGGACGTGGTGGGTTGCGCCGCCACGGGCACGGGCAAGACGGCCGCCTTCCTCCTGCCGATGGTGGAGCGGTTCCGGGGCGGGCAGGGCACGCGGGGGCTGGTGCTCGCGCCCACCCGCGAGCTGGTGCTGCAGATCGCCGAGCAGGCCCGCTTCTTCGGTGAGGCGCACGGGCTCACCCACGCCGTGGTCATCGGCGGTCAGGACATGGCGGAGCAGGTCGCCGCGCTGGCCAAAGAGCCCACCTTCATCATCGCCACGCCGGGACGGCTCGACGACCTGATGCGGTCCGGGGGCGCGAAGCTCTCGTCGGTGCAGGCGCTCGTGCTCGACGAGGCGGACCGGATGCTGGACATGGGCTTCCAGCCGCAGCTCGAGGGGATCCTCAAGGCCATCCCCCGGAAGCGCCAGACGCTCCTGTTCTCCGCCACGCTCGGGCACGACGTCACCGAGTTCTCCAACCGCCTGATGACCCGCCCCGTGCGCGTGGAGGTGACCCGCAGCGGTACCCCCGCCCGGAAGGCCGCGCAGAAGCTCTACCGGGTGACCGCGGACGAGAAGTACGCGCTCCTGCTCACGCTGCTGTCGCGCGACGAGGACAGCGTGCTCGTGTTCGCCGCGACGAAGCAGCGCGCGGACAAGATCCAGAAGACGCTCAAGCGCGAGGGCTACAAGGCGGCGTGCATCCACTCGGACCGGACGCAGAACCAGCGCAAGCAGGCGCTGGCCGGATTCGAGAAGGGCCAGTACCGCTGCCTGGTGGCGACCGACATCGCCGCGCGCGGGCTGGACGTGGAGGACATCGGTCACGTCATCAACTTCGACCTGCCCCACTCGCCGGAGGACTACGTCCACCGCATCGGGCGCACCGCCCGGGCCGGCGCCTCGGGCCGCGCCTCGACCTTCGTCACCGAGATGGACGACGAGCGGCTCGCCGCGGTGGAGAAGGTCATCCGTCAGCAGATCCCCGTCGCCGAGGTGCCGCGCAAGGACAAGGTGTTCCAGGCGGAGCTCGAGCGCTTCGAGGCGGCCCAGCGCGATCCGGGTCCGCGTCAGCCCGGCCATGGCGTCTCCGGGCGTCCTCCCGGAAAGGCTCCCGGCCGCCACGCCCGCTCGCACCCCAGGGGCAAGGCCCGCTGAGCGTCCCGGCGATCTCGCGTCTCGCGTCCACCCATGCGGGCGCTGTACAAGTTCGACGCATGCCGAGCCCGCGCGACAGCGTCATCCCCGACCGGTCCGCGGACGCCGCGTTGCTGAAGAGGGTGGGGCGGCTGGCGCACGTGCTCGACACGTCGATCACGCTGCCGGGCGGCTTCCGGATCGGGCTGGATCCGGTGATCGGGCTCATCCCGGGGCTGGGGGACGTGGCGGGGATGGTGCTGTCCTCGTACATCGTGCTCGAAGCCGTGCGCGCGGGCGCTCCGAAGGCGGTGCTCACGCGCATGATCGGCAACATCGCGATCGAGGCGATCGTGGGGACGGTGCCGCTGGCGGGGGACGCGTTCGACGCTGCCTACAAGGCGAACGTGCGGAACGTGCGGTTGATCGAGGCACACCTCGCGGCGCCCGCCTCGACGCGGCGTGCGAGCCGGCTGGTGATCGCCGCGGTGATCGGTGCCGTGCTGCTCATCCTCATCGGCGCCGTGACCGTGTCGTTCTTCGTCCTGCGCTGGCTGGTGCAGCTCGTGGGACTCTGAGCGGCCGCCCGCTGGCCAGGCGCGCAGCATCAACGCCCTCGCCTCTCCCTTTTCTCCGTACCATCTGCGCGTGCGGCGCTCGTTCAATCCCCTGGTCGTCGGAGCGGTGCTGCTCGGCGTGCTCTCGGCGCTGTTCTTCACCTCGAGCTACGTGCTCAACCGGGCGATGGCGGTCGACGGGGGCCACTGGGCCTGGAGCGCCTCGATCCGCTACGTCGTGACGCTGCCGATGCTGGCGGTGCTCCTGCCGCTGCAGGGGGGCCTGCGTCCGGTGCTGCGGGCGATCCGGGCTCACCCGCTGCCCTGGCTCATCTGGTCGGGGATCGGCTTCGGCGTGTTCTACGCCTGCCTCTCGTACGCGGCCGCCAGTGGCCCCTCCTGGCTCGTGGCAGGCAGCTTCCAGCTCACGGTGATCGCCGGGATGCTGCTCTCTCCGCTCATCTACCGGGACGCGCGCCGGCGGATCCCGCGCCTGGCGCTGGCGCTCGGAACGGTCGTGTTCTCGGGCGTCCTGCTGATGCAGTTCGGCCACTTCGAGGGTGCCCTCAGTCGCACGGCATGGATGGCGCTCGGATGCGTGGTCGTGTCCGCGTTCACCTATCCGCTCGGGAACCGGAAGCTGATGCTCCACCTCGAGGTCACCGGCGAGTCGCTCACCGCCACCCAGCGCGTGTTCGGCATGACCCTCGTCAGTCAGCCCTTCTGGTTCGCGCTCGCGGTGTGGGGCGGCCTCGAGGCGGGCCTCCCTTCCGAGCGGCAGGTGCTCCTCTCCACCGCGGTGGCCCTCTTCGCCGGCGTGCTCGCCACGGTGCTCTTCTTCCACGCGACCTCGCAGGTCCGCGACCACCCCACCGCGCTCGGCGCCGTCGAGGCGATGCAGGGCTCGGAGATCCTCTTCTCCTCCGCGTTCGGGGCGCTGATGCTCGGCGAGCCGTGGCCCACCGGCACGAGCTCCCTGGGCGCGCTGCTCGTCTTCTGCGGGATCACCGCCTTCGCGCTGCTGGCCGGCAGGTCCAGTCCGGTGGCCTCCGCCGCCGCACCGGGTTGACGGAATCTGCGCTTCCCCCCGCGCTGGACGCTGCCGACAATCGGCCGCGTGACCGACCGCCAGACCGACTCCCTCACCGAAGCGCTCTCCCTCTCCCCCCACGGCGACGCGCAGTTCCTGGCCGACGTCCCGGACGGCTGGCAGCAGGGCCGTGGCGCCTACGGAGGGCTCGTGCTGGGGTTGCTCGCGGAGGCGATGGACCGGACCCAGCCGGAGACGGATCGGCGCCTGCGCACGCTCTCCGGCGAGCTGGTGGCGCCGGTGCTGCCCGGGCCGGCGCTCCTCCGCGTCCACACCGTCCGCCGCGGCGCAGGCATCTCGTCGCTTCGCGCGGAGCTCCTGCAGGAGGACGTGATCCTCGCGCACGCGCACGCGCTCTTCGGCAAGGACCGCGTCGCCGATCGGGACCGGGTGGAGCTCGCGCCGCCGCCGTCCGGCTGGGAGGCGCTGGAGGTGCTCCCCGTGGAGCCGCCCATCGGTCCCAGCTTCGCGCGCCACTTCGAGTTCCGCTCCACCGGGCCGCTGCCGTTCTCCCAGCCGTCGACGCCCGAGGCCGCAGGCTTCGTCCGCGCGCAAAGGGCCCCGGAGCGTCACTCTGCGGCCACCGTGATCGCGCACGCGGATGCGTGGTGGCCCACCGGCTTCGCCCAGGAAGAGATGCCGAGGCCCATGGCCACCGTCTCCTTCAACCTCCAGCTCTTCGGGGATCCCGCCTCGCTCCCGACCGCCGTGCCCTTCTTCCACCGGTCGCGGATGCTGGCCTCGCAGGACGGCTACTTCCTCGAGGTGCGCGAGCTGTGGACCGCGGATGGAAGGCTCGCGGCGCTCAACCCGCAGACCTTCGCCATCATCAAGTGACGTCGGCGCACCGGGACGAGTCGTGCTAACTCCACCGGTCCATGAAAACCTCGACGCTTGTCCTGATGACCCTCGTAGGCGCCGGCATTGCCAGCGTCGTCGCCTCCGGCTGCGGCCCGAGCGACGAAGTGACGTGCTCCGCCACCACCTGTCCCACCGGCTGCTGTGACGCGGAAGGCGTCTGTCAGGCCGGAACGCTCGTCAATGCGTGTGGCGTCGCCGGAGCAGCCTGCCAGACCTGCTCCAGCACCGAGATCTGCGGCGGCGGGCAGTGCAGCGTCCCCGGCAACAACAACAACGGCAACAACCCCGAGCGGTGGTGCGAGGACTACCTGTCCGCCTACTGCGACTACGCGGTCCGGTGCGGGCAGATGCACGCGAAGGAGAGCTGCGTCGAGGTCTCCGGCATCGTCATGGCGAGCTGCCGCGCCCAGATCCAGCCGGCGATCCAGAAGGGGCGGATGTCGCTCGACGTGGGGAGGACCTCCGCGTGCTTCGCCTTCATCTCGAATGAGATGAGCTGTGAGAACGCCAGCGCGGATCCGACCACCGAGAGCGACGACTGCAACGCGATGTTCACCGGCACGGTGGCGGCAGGCGGGGCCTGCTACGCCGACCTCGAGTGCGCGGAGGGCCACTACTGCGACGACTCCAGCACCTGTCCCGGCGTCTGCGCCCCGCAGGTGGGAGTCGGTGAGACGGCCTCCACCTCGGCTGCGTGTGAGACCGGGCTCTACCTGTACTGGTCCAACGGCACCTGCCAGGCGCCGGTGGCCGCGGGCGCGAGCTGTGAGCCGCTGCCGGGCGCCTTCGATCCGCAGGAGTGCGTGGCCGGGCACTCCTGCGACTCGGACAGCGAGCTGTGCAGCCCCAGGAAGGCGGCGGGCGAAGCCTGTGCCGGGTCCTCCGAGTGCGAGGGGACGCTGACCTGCTTCGAGAACCAGTGCCGCGCGCTCGGCGGCCCCGGCGCGAGCTGCACCTCGCGGTTCGAGTGCAAGTCGGACCTCTCCTGCCAGGCCGCCCCCGAGGGCATGCCGGGCACCTGCGTCGTCCTCGGCGACGTGGGCACGCCGTGCGACGACGGCGACGCGTGCAAGCCGGGACTCACCTGCGCGGGGGCGGGGGGCGAGACCCCCGGTGAGTGCGCGGAGCCGATCGCGCTGGGCGGGACCTGCGAGGACTCCCCGTCCTGCGGCATCGAGGGCTACTGCCTCGAGGGCATCTGCACTGCCCGGAAGGCAGCCGGTGAGCCCTGCGTCGAGAACTTCGAGTGCGCGGCGCGCTACTGCGCGGGCGACGTGTGTGGGGAGTTCTTCGAGGTCTGCATGGACTCGGGCACCTAGTCGGTGACCTGGGCGCAGGCGACGTTTGGCCGCCTGCGCCTCGCGTCGTGGTTCCGGCGTGCTAGCCGCGCGAGAAGTGCGCGGCGACGACGCTGGCCACGGCCGCGGTGAGCTTCTTGCCGCTGGGGATGTGGAGGAACTCGTTGGGGCCGTGCGCGTTGCTCCCCGGCCCGAGCAGCCCGGTGATGAGGAACTGCGCCTTCGGGAAGCGCTGACCGAGCATCTCCATGAAGGGGATGGAGCCGCCCTCGCCCATGGCCATGGACGGCTTGCCGAAGCAGGCGCGGCTCGCCTCGTCCGCGGCCTTCTCCAGCCACGGCTCGAGCGGCGGCGCGTCCCAGCCGGTGCCCTCCTTCTCCGGCTCGAAGGTCACCTTCGCGCCGTACGGGGGATCCTTCTCCAGCGCGTCCTTGAGCGCCCGCGTCGCCGCCCTGCCATCCACGCGGGGCGGGATGCGGACGGACAGCTTGGCCGCGGTGAACGGCCGCAGCACGTTGCCCGCGTTGGCCAGGTTGGGCAGCCCTTCAATCCCGGTGATCGACAGCGTGGGCCGCCACGTGCGGTTGAGGATCAGCTCGACCGGATCCTTCGTCACCGGCACGGCGCCGTCCACGAAGGGGAACTTCTCGTACAGCTCCGCGCCGAGCGCCTGCGCCACCGCCTTCGCCTGCTCCACGCGTGTCTTCGGGATCTCCACGTGCAGCGCGTCCAGCCGGACCGTGCCCTCCTTCTCGTCGTCGATGCGGGAGAGGAGCTGGCGGAGGATCCGGAACGACGAGGGCACCACGCCGCTGGCGTCACCCGAGTGCACGCCCTCCTTCAGGATGTCCACCCGCAGGTTGCCGGCGATCATCCCGCGCAGCGACGTGGTCATCCAGAGCTGCTCGTAGTTCGCGCAGCCCGAGTCGAGGCACACCACCAGCGACGGCTGGCCGAGCCTCGGCGCGAGCGCCTCGATGTACGCGGGCAGGTCGTAGCTGCCGCTCTCCTCACAGGCCTCGATCAGGACCACGCAGCGCGCGTGTGAGATGCCCTGCTCGCGCAGCAGCCGGATGGCCGCCAGGGACGCGAAGGCCGAGTAGCCGTCGTCCGCGCCGCCCCGGCCGTAGAGCTTGTCGCCCTCGCGAACCGGCTCCCACGGCGAGAGGCCCTGGCGCCAGCCCGTCATCTCCGGCTGCTTGTCCAGGTGGCCGTAGAGCAGGATCGTGTCGTCGCCCGTGCCCGGCACGTCGATCAGGATCACCGGCGTGCGCGGCTGGCCCTTCTCGTCCTGGAGCTGCACCACCTCCACCTTCAGGCCGGGCAGGTGGGCGGCCTGCGTCTCGCACCAGGCGGCGATGAGCCGCGTCGCCTCCGCCATGTGGCCTTTGGCGTGCCACTCGGGATCGAACGCGGGCGACTTGTTGGGGATCCGGATGTACCGCTCGAGCTGGGGGAGGATCTCCCCCTCCCAGATGCGGTCGGAGGACTCGAGGGCGGACGCAACGTCGAAGGTACGTGGGCTCATGGTGCGTGGATGCTACGCCACGGGCCCTTCGTCACGCAGGAAGCGCAAGGGGCAGCGGGGAGGGCCCCGGCCGCTGGCTCACACCGATCCGCCGGCGAGCTGGGGCAGGTAGCCCGCCAGCCGCGCCAGGGTCTGCTTTCCGAGCTCCACGGCGCCGAACTTCTTCACCACCTCGACGGCCTCGACGCTGGGGAACACGGACCGCATCACCACCCGCGTCCTGCGCCCTTCCTCCTCCACGAAGGTGACCGTCACGTGGAAGTGCGCCGGCTCGCCCTCTTCGGCGCCGTGCGCGTAGGCGATGCGCTCGGGCGCCTGGATCTCCTCGTAGCGGATCCAGTTCGGCCAGACCTTCCCGTCCGGCCCGTGCATCACGTACTTCCAGAGGCCACCCACGCGGAAGTCCATCGAGAAGGTCTCGTTGCGGAACCCGTTCGGGCCCCACCACCGGTCGACGTGCTTCGCATCCGTCCACGCCTTCCAGACCAGCGCGCGGGGCGCGTCGAACACCCGCTCCTGGACGATCTCGCGGTCCTGCTGCGCTTCACTTCCGCTTCCGATTGCGACGGCCATGGCTGCTCCTTTGCTTCGGTGGTGGGGACTGCAACTCCTTCAGGTAGTCGTCGAGACGGTCGAAGGACCCGTCCCAGAATTGCCGGTAGGCGCCCACCCAGTCGGCGACGTCCCTGAGCGGTTCGGCGGACAGCCGGCACGGGCGCCACTGCGCCTCCCGCCCGCGCACGATCAGCCCCGCGCGCTCCAGGACCTTCAGGTGCTTCGAGATCGCAGGGAGGCTGATGTCGAAGGGCTCGGCCAGGGCCTGCACCGAGGCCTCTCCCTCTGCCAGGCGCGCGAGGATCGCCCGCCGGGTCGGGTCGGCGAGGGCGGAGAACACGGTGTCGAGCGGATCGGCGGACATGGGCACGAGGTTGTTTAACCGGCGGGTTAATTAACCTGCTGGTGAAATAGGGCCGGGCGCGGCCGATGTCAAGGGGCCGCCCGGCAGCGCCTTCCTGATCCATAGTCGCCCTCGAGATGACCGCGACCATCGCCACGCTCACCCTGAACCCTGCGCTCGACGTCGCCACCGAGACCGAGCGCGTGGTGCCGACCCGGAAGCTGCGCTGCGGCGCGTCCCGCTACGATCCGGGCGGCGGCGGCATCAACGTCGCGCGGGTGGTCCGGACGCTCGGCGGCGAGGCGGCGGCGATCTATCCGGCAGGCGGCCCGAGCGGCGAGCTGCTCACCCGGTTGCTCGGGGAGAGCGGCGTCTCGCAACATCCGGTCCCCATCGATGGGCTCACGCGCGAGAGCCTCACCGTCAACGAGACCTCCAGCGGCGATCAGTACCGCTTCGTGCTGCCCGGTCCTCCATTGTCCGAAGACGCGCAGCGCCGGTGCCTCGACGAAGTCTCCAGGCTCGATCCGAGGCCGGGCTATCTGGTCGCCAGCGGGAGCCTTCCTCCCGGCGTGCCCGATGACTTCTACGCGCGGCTCGCGCAGCACGCGAAGGAGGCGGGCATCAAGCTGGTGCTGGACACCTCGGGCGAAGCGCTGCGGCAGGCGAAGGGCGCGTACCTGATCAAGCCCAACCGCAACGAGCTGTCACACCTCGCTGGCCGCACCCTGTCGGGCGAGTCCGAGATCCGCGACGCGGCGCGCCGGTTGCGTGAAGAGGGACGCGCCGAGGTCGTGGTCGTCTCGCTCGGGCGCGACGGCGCGTTGCTGGAGTCGGCGGAGGCGTCCGCGCACTTCCCCGCGCTCGACGTGCCGGTTCGCAGCGCGGTGGGTGCCGGCGACACCATGGTCGGCGCCATCGTCCATGCGCTCGCCCGGGGTTGGGAGCTGGTCGAGGCCGTGCGGCTCGGCATGGCCGCCAGCGCCGCCACCCTCATCTGCCCCGGCACCGGGCTGTGCCGCCGCGAAGACGCCGAGCGCCTCTATCGGCAGATGACCGGACGCGATCCGCAGGGCTGAGCCGGGAGGCCGCTACTCGACCGTGACCGCGACCTCGACGCGGCGGTTGGCGGCGCGGCCGGCCTCGGAGTCGTTGGGCATGGCCGGCTTGCTCTGGCCGAAGCCCACGGTCTGGAGGATCTTCCCGTCCACGCCGTTCTCGGTGAGCCACTTCTTCACGCTGGCCGCGCGCTTCTGGGACAGCGTCTGGTTGAGCGCCTCGCCGCCGCGGTCGTCGGTGTGGCCCTCGATGACGTAGGTCGACTTGCCGCCGCCCTCGCGGATGGCCTTCGCCAGCTCCTGGAGGGTGGGGATGGACTCGCCCTTGATGGTGTCCTTGCCGGTGTCGAAGAAGATGCCGCGCAGCACCACGCGTCCGGACGCCTTCAGCTCGCTGGCCAGGGTGCTCTTCCGCGCCGCGCACTTGTAGTCGGGCTTCGACATCTTGTTGCCGTCCCAGCGGCTGCTGCGGTTCGACTCGAGGTCGGTCCCGTACACGCCGGCGAGGTTCCCCTCGGCGGTGAGGGCGAAGGCGAGCAGGCCGCGCGCGCTCTCCTCGGTGTACGTCCCGAAGAAGACCGGCCCCTCCGCCGTTCCCTCGACCGGATACGAGCCGTCGCCGCCGTAGCAGCCGGTGATCCGCTCCCCCTTCTGCTCGAGCCGCATCGGCCCGTAGCTGGTGTCCCACGTCCCGGTGAAGTCGATCGTCGCGCGCGGCTTGCTGCGGCGGCCGAACACCGAGAGCTCGGCGATGCTCCAGTAGTCGGCGTTGCCGTAGTTCTCCAGCAGGGTGAGCCGGAGGTAGCGCACGCCCTTCACCTCCTTGAAGGTGAACTTCTGGGGCGCGTTCCCCTTCTTCAGGGACACCTCGGTGATGGGCTTCCACGGACCGGTGCGGGAGGGCCCCTGTTCGAGCCGGAACCTCTTCGTGGAGATGCCCGGATAGCTCCCCTCGTTGAAGGAGTTCACCGCCGCGCCGCGCGTCAGGTCGAACGGCTCGGCGAGCTCGAAGACGATGGAGATCGTCTCCGCGTCCTTCCTCGGCTCCCACTGGCTCTCCATCCTGGCGAGCCCGTCGTTCAACGAGGTGCTGGCGCTGGAGAGGACGCCGTTCTCGAGGATCTCCCGCGCGCCGCTGAGCAGCGAGAGCGCGTCGATCTCCTCCTGCGCGGCGGGAGCGGCAGGCGCGGCGGGACCGGCGGAGGCGAGCAGCGGAACGACCAGCAACGTCAGGCCGAGGAGGGGGCGGATCATGTCGTTCTCCAGAGAGGACCGCCCCCGGTGATAGTCCATCCCCGGCGCCGAAAACGGGCCATTTGCGGGATCGAAATCGCGTGTGGGGCCGCGTGGGGCCGCTACAGGCACGCGAGGGCCTCGGCGCTACTTTAGTAGGGGGCCTGGAGCCGGCCCTGTGGGCTCCCAGGTGGCCCGTGACGGCGCGCTCCGAGGCAGCGGACTTGACGTCCGGCGAGGAGTCGTCAACCTGCGCGCCCAAACGGGTTGACCATGCACGAGCCCCCCATGATCCGAATCGCAGCGCGCCTTCTCCTCCTCGGTTGGTTCGTCTCCGGCTGCTCTCCCGCGCCGGTGCCGCAAGCGCCGGACCCCATTCCGAATCCGCCCGCGTGCGACGCCGGTCAGGCGCGCTGCGGCGAGGGCTGCGTGCAGACACAGAGCGACCCGCTGCACTGCGGCGGCTGCGGCCTGGCGTGCGCCGATGACCATGCGTGCATCGCGGGCGGGTGCGTCCTCCAGTGCGAGGGCGACCAGACGCCGTGCGACGGAACCTGCGTGGACACGCGCACGGACGCGCGCCATTGCGGCGGCTGCGGCGAGGTCTGCGGCGAGGGGTTCGTGTGCGTGACCGGGCGCTGCGAATGCCCGGCGGGGCTCACCCTCTGTGAGGGCGTCTGCGTGGACTTCGACTCGGACGCGGAGAACTGCGGCGGGTGCGGCACGAGCTGCCTCGGCTTCCCGGGGACCTCCTCCGGTACGTGCAGCGAGGGCGTCTGCGCGCCCGTGTGCGACGTCGATCACGCGGACTGTAACGGCGCGCTCGGCGACGGATGCGAACAGCCGGTAGCCAGCGACCGGGAGAACTGCGGCGGCTGCGGGATCGTCTGCGGGAGCCTCTGCGGTGAGGGGACGTGTCTGTCCGTCGCGTTCCCCGCCAAGACCTTCCACCACGCCTGCGTCCTGCACCAGGACGGCCGCGCGTCGTGCTGGGGCTACAACGAGGGCGGGCAGGTCGGTGATGGGACGATGAGCAACGTCTCCAGGCCGGTGCCGGTGGTGCTTCCGGACGGTTCGCCCATCGCGGAGCTGGCCACCGGCGAGTTCCACACCTGCGCGCGGAACGAGGCGGGGCAGGTGTGGTGCTGGGGGCGCAACGAGCGCGGTCAGCTCGGGACCGGCGACACGATGGCCAGCCCAACGCCCGTTCCGGTCTACGACGGGCTGCAGCCGCTCACCGGCGTGGTCGGGCTCGCGCTCACCGATGCGTCGACCTGCGCGGTCTCGCAGAGCGGTCACGTGCGCTGCTGGGGCAGCGGCCAGCACGGCCGGCTCGGCAACGGTGAGACGGAGGACTCGCTCACCCCGGTGACGGTGCGTGAGGGCTCCGGAGAGTTCGGCGGCGTCGTCGGGCTCGCAGCAGGCAACAACCACGTCTGCGCGCGGATGGGCGACGCCTCCCTGTGGTGCTGGGGGCGCAACAACAACGGGCAGCTCGGGCTGGGCACGTCGGGGAGCGGGACGGATGTCTCCATGCCCACCCAGGTGCCCGGTCTGACCGGCGTGGACCAGGTGGTGGCCGCGGGCTTCCGGACCTGCGTGCGGATCGGCGGCGCCGTGAAGTGCTGGGGGCAGAACCTGTTCGGGCAGGTGGGCGACGGCACCACCGTCCAGAAGAACGCGCCCACGGACGTGCTCGGCCTCACCCGGGCGGCGCACCTCTCCATCGCCCAGAACCACGGCTGCGCGCTGCTGCAGGACGGCCGGGCGGCGTGCTGGGGCTTCAACAACTTCGGGCAGCTCGGGGATGGGACGCTGGTCAGCAGCCCCACGCCGGTGATCGTCCGCGTTCCGGGCGGGATGGACGAGTGGATGGGACTGCGCGGCATCAGCGCGGGCGGCGCGCACACCTGCGCGGCGGATTCGGCGCACGCGGTCCACTGCTGGGGCATGAACAACTACGGACAGCTCGGGGACGGCTCCACCGTCACCTCCACCGTGCCGGTGCCGGTGCGCTGGTAGGCCCTACCGCGCGGCGTCCTGCGCGGCCTGGCGGAGCAGCGCCTTCAACGCGTCGTGGTTCGCCTGTTTCGAGAGGTCGTGCTCGGTGAGGTTGAACACGCCGAGCCGCTCGTTGTCCGGGCCGAGGATCACCACGTCCCGGTAGGTCACCGCCCACGACGACCAGACGTCCGCCGCCTCCGTGTCCTGCAGCCACGGCAGCGAGTGGCTGGGGTCGAGGAGCGCGAAGCCGGACGCGTGGCCGGGCTCGTTCACCGCGAAGAGCCGTACGGGGACTGCGAGCCCTTCCGCGTCGAGCTCGCCCTGCATCCGGTGGAGGGAGCCAAACTGGCTCCGGCAGTAGCCTCAGGTCGTGTGCGAGAAGTACCAGCCGGTGATCGCGCCCTGGTGCGCGCGCGGTGAGACCGCCTCGCCGAACGTCGCCGAGCCGGGGTTCCGATCCTCCAGCGAGAAGTCCGCCATCACCGTGGGCTCGGTCCCGCCATCGAGCACCGGCGGCGCCGGCGGTGTCTGCGCATCCGGTCCACAGGCGGAGAGCACGGCGAGGGCGACGGCGACGTTCAACGCGAAGAGGGAGGCACGCATGGGGCGCAGGGTACTCCGGCTCAGTCGAGCGTGCAGACCACGTCGTCGAGCTGCAGGTGGTCGCGGGAGGCGTCGGTCCGGCTCGGATAGAAGAGCAGGCGCCAGTCGCGGACGTTGCCGGTGAAGCGGAAGAACACCGTCTCCCACTGGTCGCTGTCCACCTCGAGGAACGGGGTCTGCGGATTCCAGCCGGCGGACGAGTAGATGCGGTGGCGGATGGAGCCATGGCCGCGCACCCGGTACGAGCACGAGTAGTTGCCGGCGGGGACGTTCATCTTCTCGGAGGTGAAGCGCTCGGCGACCTGGATGGGCGCGACGAACTGCAGCGCGGTGGTGCCGCCGTGCACTGCCTGCGTGAACGCGACCAGCCGCGAGGGACGGATCTCGCTGCCCGGATCGGTGAGGCCGTCGTCGATGCCGTACCAGTCGTCGGGGACGTGGTTCATGCCGTGGTACGGGATGGTCCGGGTGCTCCACGCCTCGAAGCCGCCGTTGCGGATGATGTTCGCGGGATGCTCCGCGGACACGCACAGCCCGGTGGCGCGATCGCACGCCGGCAGCGCGCCGGTGCAGTCGAAGGTGGTGAAGCAGGCGCCGGGGGAGAGCTCGCAGACGCCGCTCTGAGGGTTGCAGCTCGTCGCCTGGTGGCTGCAGGTGACGCCCGCGCACGGGTCGCCCGCGATGCAGGCGTGCGTGGGGAGATCACAGAAGGGCGTGGCCGGCGTGCCCGCGCAGTCGAGGTGCTTCTCGCAGCGGTTGGACGCGAGGACGCAGGTGTTGCTCGCATCGCAGACCTGCCACTCGTTGCAGTCGACGTCGGTGTTGCAGCGGCCGGAGAGCGGCTCGCAGGTGGCGGTGGCGTTCACGCAGCGCTCCCAGGTGGCGCAGGTGAGCTGATCGCACGGCTCGGGGGCCCGCTCGCAGTACACGTCGTCGATGAGGACGTGGTCGCCGCTGGTGTTCCGGACGCTGAAGATGAGCTCGAAGGTGTCGAAGACGTCCGACGCGAGGTTGAAGGTGTAGGTCACCTCCTGCCAGGTCTGCGTGTTGAGCGTCGTGTAGGCCGAGTAGTTGGAGTAGTCGGTGTCGAAGAAGGCGTTGCGGACCTCGCCGTTGCCGCGCGCCTGGTAGGTGCAGGTGTAGCGCCCGGCCAGCATCGACTTCTCCACGGTGGTGAAGCGCCGGTGGCCGGAAGCCGCGTTCACCAGCCGCAGCGCGTTCACGCCCTCGAAGGCGCCCGTGGTCACCTTCTCCACCGAGGTGGAGGTGATGTTCGACTTGCTCCCGAACCACAGCTCGGGGAGCGCACCGGGCCAGATTTCGAAGCCGCCGTTGTCGATCACGTTCGAGGTCGGGGTCACGCCGCCGTCCGGATCCATGCCGCCGTCGGGATCGACGCCCGCGTCCGGATCCATGCCGCCGTCCGGATCCTCCGTCCCGGCGTCGGGGTCGACCCCAGCGTCCGGGTCCGTGCCCGCGTCCGGGTCCGTGCCCGCGTCCGGGTCCGTGCCCGCGTCCGGCTCACCCGTCCCAGCGTCCGGATCGGTGCCCGCATCCGGATCCGTCCCGGCGTCCGCCGTGTCGCCCGCGTCCGTGAGGACCTCTCCGGCGTCAGAGGGCTGAACGGGCTCGGGGCCGCACCCGACCAGCAGGACCAGCGACGACAGCAGCAACGCACGAACGAAGATCACGGAGCGCCTCACTTTCCTTCGGGCGGCCTCTACCACGACCGCCGGGAACGGGGACTCAGAAGGGCGCCACCAGAGGGCGCGCGCCGAGCCTGCTCGCCTGCATGGCTGCCTCAGATCATCGGCGTGTTCGAGTCCCGCGCCTTGCGCCACTCCCGAACGAACGCCCGGACGATGTAGAGGAGCACCGCCGCGACCACGGCGGGCCAGATGAGCACGTAGAAGGTCAGAAGCAGGGATTCCATCGTGGGTTCCTCAGACTGCGCCGGCGTGCTCGCCCGTCTCGAGCTCGCCGACGTCGTCGGTGTCGAAGCGCCCGGTCCGCTGGGCGATCAATTTGAAGTCGAACTCCTCGCGGCTCCACCAGGACATCGCGGTGCAGACCACCATGCTCACCCCGTAGGCCACGAGCGAGCTGCTCAGCACGGCGTAGCCCTGGAGAAAGCCGAAGCCGAAGGGCAGGGCGATGAGGGCGGCGGAGATTCCCACCCATCGTCCGACCCTGGCGCCGAAGAAGCCGAAGGCCATCAGCCCCGCGACGACCCCGAACCCGATGATCGCGAGCAGGTCGATCGCGTAGCCCACCACCCCATCCAGCGGGAGGAGCGAGAAACGGACGGGGACGAAGACCGCCAGGGCGGTGAGCACCGAGACGGTGAAGGCGCCGTTGGTGACCTTCTTCCAATAGAAGCTGGCGATGACGGGGAAGACGAGCGCCCCCCAGATCGCGCCCACGAACACGAGGAGATCGAGGATGTTGAAGCGGCTGCTCGCGAAGTAGAGCGCCGCCGCGGTGGCGACCAGCATGCTCACCCGGCCCACGAGGAGCATGGTGCGGGGATTGGCCTTGTCCCGCCCGGCGATGTTCTGTCCATACACGTCTGCCATCATGATCGCAGACAGCGCCGCCAGGTCGGAGTCTGCGGTGGAGGCCAGCGAGCCGATGATCATGATGAACAGCACGCACAGCAGGGCCGGCCCCAGGTAGGTCGAGGCGAGCTGCGGGATCAGGTTGTTCACGTCCCCGCCCATGGGCTCGATGCCCAGATAGAGCGCCAGAACCCCGAGCATGCCGATGCCGATCACCGTCGCCCCATAGCCCACCGTGGCGGTGATGAAGGTCGACTTGATCTTGTCCTCGCGCACGGCGAAGAGCCGCTGGGCGATGGTCTGGTTGCCAATGGCATACGCGAGGACCGCCGCGATGTACGGAGCGCCCTGGTTGAAGAATGCGTCCGACGAGAAGAACGAGCGCTGCTGGTCCGAGAGGGTGGCCGCTCCATCCACGAAGAGCTGCGGCCCGCCCGCGGCAAAGAATATCGCCGGGACGATGATCACCACCGCGCCCAGCATGGCGCAGACCTGCATGAAGTCGGTGAAGACGGACGTCCGGAAGCCAGACCAGAGCGTGTAGAGCAGGATGCCGCCGGCGATGATCAGGATCCCCTGGCTGAAGCTGAACGGCGACAGCATGGAGACGAGCGCGCCGCCCGCGATGAAGTTGGAGGTCAGGCTCAGGAGGCTGCCCAGCACGTTGGAGCCGGCCAGCATGAGCTGGCTCGAGCGGCCGTGGCGGGCGCGGAGGATCTCCGCCAGCGTGTGCGCGTGGGGCGCCAGCTTCCGGATCCGGCGGCCGAAGGGGTAGATGAAGAGGATCATCAGGGCGCCCCAGAGCCCGTAGTGGATGGGACCGGATATCCCGTAGGTGTAGCCGGAGGTCGCCGACGCGTACATCGAGGACGCCCAGATCCACGTGGCGGTCATGGACGCGGCCGACACGCCGAAGCCGACGTTGTTGCCGGCCGTCATGTAGTCGTCTGCGTTCTCACGCTTCCGGCTGATCCGGAGGGAGACGATGAACGTCCCGCCAAATACGAGCAGAAGAAGCCCCAGGGTGATGGGGCCGCCGAGTTGTTGAAGTTCCATTCTTCGTGTTTCTCTTTGCACGAGGGGACGCCGGCCGCACAGGCCCGGAGCACCCCGTTCGTCGCTGTGGCGCGCCCTCTCGCGGGCGCATAACAAGTCCGGGCGCACGGATGCACCCTGGACGAGCAGTCAGGCCAATGGGCTGGCCGAAAGTGCTGACATGGTACGGCTTTGGGCTGAGATGTCTAGCCCTTGATGGTCAACGTGAGCTTTGATACACGTTTGGGCCGCAACGAATTCCTCACGGCGAGAGGGCGCTCACGAACCGCGCCGCGATCGGAGCCGCCACCCTGCCGCCGGTGCCGCCGCCCTCCACGAGGATGGCGAAGGCGATGTCTGCCTGCACGCCAATGAACCAGGCATGCGTGCCGAAGGGGGGCGTGGTCCCGAACTCGGCGCTGCCCGTCTTGCCAACGAGAGAGCGGTCCTGCGCGCCCGCCGCCTTGCCCGTTCCCTCGGCGACCACGGCCCGCATCAGGTCGCGGAGTGCCGGTGCTGCGCCCGAGATGAGCCGGCGGGGACGGGACGAGCGCTCGAAGGCGTCGTCCTCCACCAGCCACGGCGCGCGCCAGGTGCCGGTGACCGCCGCCGCTGCCACCGAGGCCATGTGCACCGGCGTCGCGAGCACGCGGCCCTGTCCAATGGAGGCCGCCGCGCGGTCTGCGGCATCGAGCGGCTCGGGAAAGGACGCGCCGGGGGAGGGGAGGCCGACCTCATAGGCGGCGCCGAAGCCGAAGCGCCCGGCCGCTTCCGCCAGTGCGCCCTCGGGCAGCCGGTCGGCGAGCATGACGAAGGTGGTGTTGCAGGACTCGGCGAAGGCGCGGCGCAGCGTGGTCTGCCCGAGCGAGAGCCCTTCGAAGTTGCGGAAGCGGAACCCTCCGACCGTCGCCTGCGGGGGGCAGGGGACCGGGCTGCCCGGGCCCAGGCCGCTCGCCAGCAGGGCCTCGGCGGTGACGACCTTGAACGTCGAGCCCGGCGGGTAACGGCCCTGCAGCGCACGGTTCAGGGGCACACCGTGGGGCCGGCTCACCACCGCCAGCACCGCCCCGGAGTCCACATCGACCGCCACCAGGGCCGCGGGACCCTGGACGTCCGAGAGCGCCACCTCGGCCGCATGCTGGACGTCTCGTCGCAGGGTCGTCCGGACCGGCTGTCCCTCGTGACCTTCGAAGGCGTGGAGCAGGAGCGACTCCCCCTCCGCGCGACGAAGGCGAACCTCACCGGAAGGAGTCCCCGCCAGCTCGCGTTCGAAGGCGCGCTCGAGGCCGCTGAGGCCCACCACGTCTCCCACCTGGTACGGCGGGCCCAGCTCTGCGAGCCGCTCCGCCGTCACCTCGCCCACCCGCCCGAGCGTGTGGGAAGCGAAGCCCTCCGATGGCGTGAGGCGCGCGGTCTTGCGGCGGAAGAAGATGCCGGGCACGGGCGCCAGCGACGGACGCACCTGCGCGTAACGATCCGCGCGGACGTCGATGAGGGGGACGAACGTGTCCGGCCTCGCCGCATGGGCTTGCAGCGCGGACGTCACGCGAGACGGATCCACTCCCAGCTCTGCCTCCAGCGCCGAGGCGACTTCTGAGGGCTGCTTCACGCGCCCCGGAACGAGCCCGATGGCGATGACCTCTCCTTCCACCGTCAGCGCCTCGCCCCTCGCGTCGAGCAGCGGGGCCCTCGGACCGAACGAACGCGTGCGCTCGAAGCGGTCTCCTCTGCGCGCGAGCGGATGCAGCACCGCCGGAGTCCAGCGAACGCGCCACCCCTCATGGTGCCTCACCAGCTCGAGGGACGCGTCCAGCGCCCACTCGCCGAGCCCTCGCAGCCCGTGCACGGCGCGGAAGCAGACCCGCGCCGGACCTTCGTCCTGCCCGTCCACACGGAGGATCTCGAAGCGCGAGGAGACGACCCCCAGACGCTCCCGCCACTGCGCCTGCATCGCCTCGTCGAGCGGCCCCGACCCTTCGTCGGTGAGCGCCCGCTGCGCGCCGAGGTCACCGTCCGCCCACGCCTCGAGGAAGGCCTGCGCCGTGCGTTCGGCCTCGCTCGGGGGACGGATCGCCCGCAGGGTGGGCGCACAGGATGTGAGCAGGAGCGCGCACAGCAGCGCGGGAACACACGGCAGGACGGCACGGGCTGACACGCGCGGAGTGTGCCGCGCCCCGCCCGGTGGGCAAGCCTTTGCCGGCTACTCGATCGTGAGGCGCTGCATCGAGGTGCCGTAGTTGCCCGCCGCGTCGAACGCGCGCACGTACCAGTGGAGGCTCGTTCCCGGCGCGAGCGCAGGGCCGCCGTACTCGAGCTGCGTGGTGTCGCTCGGCACGCGCTGGCTCCAGACGCCGCGGCCCTCCATGTCCGCCACGTACAGCTCCACCCACGCGACCGGCGGCCCCTGCGTGGGGAGCTCCCAGAGGAAGACCGGGTTCGCATCCGAGGTGGGACCGGGCGAAAGCGGCCTGGGCACCTCCTCGAAGACGGCGCTGAGGGGGAGCTCGATGACCTGGGTCTCGCCGGTGACGTAGGTCGCGGAGAGCGTCCAGACATCTCCGGCCTTCGGCCGCAGCGCCCCCAGGTTCACGAAGGTCGAGAGGTGCCCCGGCGCGATCAGGTTCTGAGCCAGATCCACCGGCGACGCGAGGCCGGGGCCGGAGAGGCTGCTGCGCACCACCAGCCGCGTGTTCGAGGCAAGCTGCGGCTCGATGTAGGCGATGTCGCCCTCGCTCCAGATCCACCGCGAGTTCGCGATCCGCGTCCGCACGCTGCCGGCCGGAAAGTCGAGCATGACGCCCGACTCATCCCCGTTCTCGAGCCCCACCATCAGCACCCGGTCGAACGACTGCGGATCCAGCGGCCCGAGCTCACCCTCTTCGGTGCGATCGAGGAAGGCCGCCACCTGGTAGTCGCCCGGTGAGAGGCCGCCGACGGTCCAGGACGCGGGAGCCTGCTGCGTGTCGACCCGGACCAGGCGCCCTTCGCGGAAGTTCTTCCACGCCACCACGTACACCTCGCCGGAGGGCGCGGGCTCGCTCCACGTGAGCTGCCCGGAGACCGCGCGATCGCCGGCGGCCCCTCCACCCGCCAGGACCGGACCCACCGGAGGCGACAGCGGCCCCTCGACGCCGAGGCTCACCGCCCGCGTGCTGAAGTAGTAGCTCCCCGCCGGATCGAGCCCGCGCACGAGCGCCTTCGTGCCTGCGCGCACGGTGATCGATCCCAGCGCGTTGAGCGGGCCCGGGTTCGCGGTCTGGCTCCAGTAGACGGTGTAGTGCGTGGCCAGCTCGTGCCCGGACGCGTTGAGCGCGGGAGAGACGGTGATCAGCGCGGCGCCGTCACCTGCGATCACGCCGGGCGCGCCGATGGCGGGGGGCACCGCGTTGGCCGGATCGGTGAGCGGGATGACCACGTCCTCGATCGCGTCGCCCACCAGCGCGACCTGCGCCGTCCCGAGCGGGCTCAGGTTCCGGTTCCACGTGCCCGTTCCCAGCAGGTCGATGTACGCGACGACCTGCACCGTCCCCTCGCCGACGATGCCGCGCACGGTGAAGGGGCCGGGGCTGCTGATGCTCGTTCCGGTGGTGTTCGTCCCCTGCACCACCACGTACACGCGGCCGCGGCGCGTGCCCGTGTACTCGACCCGCCCGCTGAGCTGCCGCGTCCTGGGGAGCACGGTCACTTCCGCGGTGGCGGAGCGATCCGGGGCCTCCTCGCTGGTGACCCGGACCCGGTACGTGCCCGCCTCCGCCGGCGCCGTGTAGTGGCCGAGCTGGGTGATCGATCCGGCACCTGCGGGCTCCACGCTCCACCTCACCGCCGGGTCCTTCGCGCCGACCGCCACGCCATCGAACTGGAACGAGCTCCCCGCGACGAGCGTGAGCTCCCGCGGGTCGAGGAAGATCGTCACCTTCGCGGGCACCACGCGCACCGCCATCTGGCCGGTGATGGCCGGGTTCGACGGGCTGGTGGCGACGACGTGGTAGGTCCCCGGCGTGTCCGGCGCGGTGTACAGCCCGGTGGGGGTGATGCTGCCGCCGCCCTCGCCCTCCGCCACCGACCAGTTCACCACCGCGTTGTGGACCTCGCCGACGTTGACCATGAACTGCTGCCGGCGCCCGACCTCCACCTCCGGCGCGACGGGCGTGATCTCCACCCGGACCGCCCCCTGCACCACCGTCACCTGCGCAGAGCCCAGCACGCCCTCCTTCGCCACGCTCTGCGCCACCACCGTGAAGCGTCCGGGCGAGGAAGGCGCGATGTACACGCCGTCGTCGGTGATGGTCCCGCCGCCGGGCTGAAGGACGCTCCAGCGCACGCGCTCGTCGCCGGTGCCATCGACGGTGGCCTTGAAGCGGAGGGATTCCCCGGTCTCGACCTCGGCATGGCCGGGCGTCACCGTCACCGTGACCTTGCCCCCGCAGGCCGCGAGGAAGACGAGCAGGAGGAGCGGGGAGAACGAACGCGGAGTGCGGGACATGCTGATCTCCAGAGAGGCGGTCACCGGCTCTTGGCATGTTTCGGAGGACGCGGACAAGGGTGGCCGCGAAAAGGTGCGGCGGGACGGGGCCCGCTCTATGAAGGACGGCGTGAAGACGCTGGTGCTCGTGGCCAAGCAGGGGGCGGAGGAGCCGGTGCGGTTGGCGCGTGAGCTGCGGGAGCGCTACCCGGAGCTGGAGATCCTCGCCGACGGCGGGCTGTGTGAGGCGCTCGGGTGGAAGGTCACCTGCAGCGATGAGGAGCTGGTCAGCCGCGCGGATCTGCTGGTGGTGCTCGGCGGGGACGGGACCTTGCTGCACGGCGCGCGGCTCCTCGGTGGACGCGCGGTGCCCATCCTCGGGGTGAACCTCGGGTCGCTCGGGTTCATGACGGAGATCCCCGCGAGCGAGTTCTTCACCACGCTCGACGACGTGCTCTCCGGCCACTTCCGCACCGAGTCCCGCCTCAAGCTCTCCTGCCGTCTCTACCGGGGCGGGCAGCTCGTGGTGGACGACGAGGTGCTCAACGACATCGTCATCAACAAGGGCGCGCTCGCGCGGATCGCCGACCACGAGATGTCGGTCGATGGCCAGTACGTCACCACCTACAAGAGCGACGGCGTCGTCGTCTCCACGCCCACGGGCTCGACCGCGTATTCGCTGAGCGCCGGCGGGCCCATCGTCCATCCGGTCGTGGACTGCATGGTGGTGACGCCCATCTGCTCGCACGCGCTGACGCAGCGGCCGATCGTGATCCCCGCCGAGCGCACGGTGCACATCGACCTCAAGGGGAACACCGAGGACGTGTACCTCACGCTCGACGGCAAGGCCGGGCACTCGCTCGGGCCGGAGGACCGGATCGAGATCCACCGCTCGCCCAACCGCGTCCTGCTCATCCGCAATCCGAAGCTGGGTTACTTCTCCATCCTCCGGCAGAAGCTGCGCTGGGGAGAGCGCTAGCGCATGGGGCTGATCGATCGGGTGAAGCAGGCGTTGGGCGCAGGCGGACCTCCCCATGCGCGCATCGTGGGCGGCGCTGCCTTCCTGCGCGAACGGGTGGAGGACGTGCTCGAGGAGGAGGGATGGCAGCTCGTCTCCGAGGGTCCCGCGGTCTTCGCGGTCGTGTTCGCGGAGGCGGGGAAGGTGGAAGACACGCGCCTGCCCGAGGACGTGGGGCCGGACGTTCGCGTGCTGCTCATCGGTCCCTCACAGCTCCCCATCGAGCTCGTGGCGCGGCTCGCGGAGACGGTGCGCGCGTGCGGCTGGATGGGGGCGCCATTCACCCGGGAGGAGCTGCTCGAGGAGGTCCGGCGCTGCGTCGCGCTCACGCCGCACGAGGCCGCCGAGTTCCGCCGCGGCCTCCGCGAAGAAGAAGAAGGCTGAGCAGGAGCGCGAGGCCCTGCGCGCCAACGGGTGTCGAACTGCAGCCACAGCCGGCGGTCGCTGGCCCGGGTCCGCCGCCTCCGCTGCCTTCACCTCCGTCACCGTCGAGTGGCGCGGTGCCCGCATCCGGTGGGTGCGTCATCGAAGATGGCCGTGCGCCCTCCACCATCGCGCCCTGGCTGTGCTGGAAGAAGGTGCCGGAGCCGGTCTTCACCCGCTGCACCGCGACCACCCGCCATGTGTACCGGGCACCGGGCGCGGCGGAAGGATCGAAGAGGGAGGTGGACGCGATCGGCGAGGGCGTGATCCGGACCTCGTCTTCGAACGCGGCGGCGGGATCGAGCCCACGGCGATAGACGTGGTAGCGGACCGGGCCATCCCCCGGATCGCCCTGCAGCGGCGGCTCCCAGCGAAGCCCCATGCCGGAGGCCGAAAGTTCGAGCACCAGCGCGCGCGGGGGCGGGATGACGAAGAGCCGCAGGGTCGGATCGCCGAGCAGCGCCTGATGGACCGAACGCGCCTGCGAGCCGACGTCGTAGCCGGTCCCTTCGTTGTTGGCGCTCTCCACGAACGCATCGCCGAACGACTGCAGCGCACCCAGCCCATGCAGGTGCAGGTAGGGCCGCGCGAACCACGCGGAGGCGAGGACCTCGCCGGGCGAGAGCAGCGCCGCGCGCAGGAGGTTGTCGTCGTACGACCAGTCGCCGAAGTACGAGCCGAAGAGCCCGAGGAACACCACTCGCGGCGCGCGCGTCACGAAGTCGGAGGTCGTCGCGATGCCGCTGGCCGAGGTGGGCGTGCCCCCGCCGGAGCCGAACGCCAGCGCGTATCCGTCCGGCGCCTCGAGCACGTCGAAGAAGCTGCGCTCTGCGTCCTCCATCGCAGGGGCACCGAGCACCGCTGCGCCATCCCGGAAGCCGATGCGCGCGAAGGCCTCGCCGCCGAAGTGGCCGAAGGTGTCGCGCACGTACGCGCGGCGGGCGAAGCGGGCGTGGGCGTGGCGATAGGCGTGGTTCGCGTCGAGGTACCTCGCCACCAGCGCCGGTCCCTCCAGCGGCGAGAAGCTGCCCATGCCCTCCGCGTCGATGCGGCCCACCCGCAGCTCGAGAGGGCCGGGGTGGGTGGAGTGATCGAACTTGCCGTCGCCGCTGGTGTTGGCGAACGGGCCCGCGCCGCCGAGGTTCAGGCTGTCCGTCCACTCGCTCGGATCCGCGTAGTAGCCGTCCGCCGGCCACGCGCCCTGGTGATCGGGATGCGCGTCCGGAGCGAGGTTGCCGGAGAAGGGCCGCGGCACCGCCCCGAGGAGGATCACCGCGCGCAGCCGGCCATCCACCCTCGCGTGCAGCTCCCAGATGCGGGCCTTCACCTCCGGCGGCGTGTCGCTGTCATCGTCGCCGACCACGAGCTGCTCCACCGCGAAGCCGTCACCGCGCAGATCCCGCGCGAGCCGCTCGAGCCGTTCGGGCAGTCCCTCCGCCGCTGCCGTCTTCGCGTCGACGACGATCGCCGCCACCCCCCGCGCGTCTGCCGCATCGAAGGGGACGTCTGCACCCGCGCGCACCCACGCCTGGCCATGAGGACCCTCCGCGTCGAGCTTCAGCAGGTGGTACTCGAAGGTCCGTCCCCACGGCGCCGCGGGATCGTCGAAGGACGTCGCGTGGCCGGGGAGCTGGGTGAGGGTCGTCCACGCCTCGCCGGGTCCGCTGCGGCGCCGGAGCGTGTAGCCGGTCGCATCCGGGCTCTCGTTCCAGCGCAGGCTCAGCGTGCCGGACAGGGAACCCGGCGCGGCGGTGAGGTGCGGATCCAGCGCGCGGATCGGCTGCGCAGATGCGGTCAGCGCCCAGAGCCCGAAGAGCCCGAATGCCAGAATCCTCCCGAGCGCCTTCACGTAGCCGTCCTCCCGAAGCGCACCATTATAGAATATGGTCCGCGCGCTCGCCCCTCCGGCCGCAGGGGCGCAGGATCTCGCGCACCATGCTCCTTCGTTCCCGCGTTGGCCGCTCCGTTCGCGCAAGCGCGCGGATCG
>CAZCWA010000012.1:0-5566 GCA_964502265.1 uncultured Myxococcaceae bacterium
CAGCGACACGCACGACCGAGGAGGACGGCCATGGCGATGAAGAACAACGGGATGGAGCGAATGGGCCGCAGGACGATGCCGAAGGTGCGCAAGCACGGCCGCACCCGTCCGGTGACGCTGGGCGATCTCGTCGCCGCGGCCATGGAGGTGGCCGGCGGTGACGCAAAGGAGGCCTCCGCCCTGCTCTCCTCGCGCGAGATGGCGCGGGCGCTGGGCCGCCGCATCGTCGTGGGGTGACCGTTTCCTGATCGGAGATGGATCCGCACCGGACGGGGTGCGGTGTCGGGCGGGGACGGCGGGCGCACTGGGGCGTCCGAAGGGGCGGTGAGGGGGACGGTCCAGCGGCATGCTGCTTCTCATTTTGTTCGCGGTGGTGGCGCTGGCGTTCTCCTTCGCCTGCTCCATCTTCGAAGCGGTCATCCTCAGCGTGACGCCGTCCTTCGTCGCCTCCTGCGAGAGCAGCGACCGGGAGAAGACGCGGCGCACCGGGCGGCTGCTGCGGAACCTGAAGGAGGACGTGGATCGTCCGCTGGCGGCGATCCTCACCCTGAACACGATCGCGCACACCGCGGGCGCGGCGGGGGTGGGCGCGCAGGCGCAGGTCATCTGGGGCAGCGCGGCGGTGACGGCGGCGTCGGTGGTGATGACGCTGCTCATCCTCGTGCTCTCGGAGCTCATCCCCAAGACGATCGGCGCGCTGTCCTGGCGCGGTCTCTCCGGCTTCACGGCGCGCGCGGTGACCGTGCTCATCTACGCGCTCTACCCCTTCGTGCTCCTCGCGCAGGGCCTGACGAGGGTGCTCCGGCGCGGTGAGCAGAGCGCCGAGGTGAGCCGCGAGGAGATCCAGGCCATCGCGGAGATCGGCCGGCGCGAGGGCGTCATCGACGACGACGAGAGCCGCATCATGCGCAACATGCTCCGGATGAAGGAGCTCTCCGCGCGGGACGTGATGACGCCGCGGCCGGTGGTGGTGATGCTCGGGGAGGACTTCCGCCTGCGCCAGGCGCTCGATCAGGTGGTCGAGGCGCGCTTCAGCCGCATCCCCGTGTACGGCAAGGACCGTGACGACGTGCGGGGCTACGTGCTGAAGGACGAGCTGCTGCTCGCCGGCGCCCGCGACCAGTTCGACCGGCGCGTGGTGGAGCTGAAGCGGTCCATGGTCAGCATGCCCGAGACGCTGCCCCTGCCGGAGGTCCTCGAGCGGCTGCTCGGGGGGCGCGAGCACATCGCCCTGGTGGTGGACCCGTTCGGCGGCACCAGCGGCATCGTCACCATGGAGGACGTGGTGGAGACGCTCCTGGGTGCGGACATCGTGGACGAGACCGACGCGGCCTCGGACCTCCGGAGCATCGCCCGTGAGCGGTGGAAGCGCCGTGCCCGCGAGCGGGGGCTCGACGTGGAGGGACAGAGCGCGGCGCTGCCCACCGCACCGCCTCTGGGACGCGGCGACTGGAAGGCGCCCGAGGACGAGCCCGACACCACGGCGAAGGGAGACGACGAGGACCGCGACGGAGACGACCCGCGCGGTGCGGGCCCTGGACCGGCAGTTTGAACTAGCCTGCAGCGCGTGAAGCCGCCCCTGATCGACACCCACTGCCACCTGGACGCCGCGCGCTTCGATCCGGACCGCGACGAGGTGGTGCAGCGCGCGTGGGCGGCGGGGCTCGTGGGCATGGTGATCCCCGCGGTGGCTCCCGCCGATTGGGACGCGCTGCTCGAATTGCCCGGGCAGGAGCCGCGACTGCAGGTGGGGCTCGGCATCCATCCGCAGCTCCTTCCCCAGCTTCCCGAAGCCGAAGACGCAGCCCACCTGGAGCGGCTCGATGCGCTGCTGGCGAAGGGCGTGGCCTGTGCGGTGGGTGAATGCGGGCTCGATGGCGCCACCGCTGCGGTGCCCGAGGCCTCACTCGAAAGACAGCTCCGTGTGCTCCGCGGCCACTTCGCGCTGGCCCGGAAGCACGACCTGCCGGTGCTGCTCCACTGCCTGCGCACCCACCCGGCGCTGGTGGAGTTCCTCAAGGAGGAGCCGTTCCCCGAGGCCGGCGTGCTGATGCACAGCTACAGCGGCGGGCCGGATCTGGCGAAGTTCTACGCCGCGCGCGGGTGTCACTTCTCCTTCGCCGGGCCGATCTCCTTCCTCGACGCCCGAAAGCCGCTCGACGCCCTTCGCGCGGTGCCGCTGGAGCGCCTGCTGCTCGAGACGGACGCGCCGGATCAGGCGCCGCACCCGCATCGGGGTGGACGCAACGAGCCCGGCTGGTTGCCCCTCGTGGCGCAGGCCGCCGCCCGGGCGCTGCAGGTGCCGCTGGACGAGCTGGCACATCGCACCACCGAGACGGCCCGCCGCCTGTTCCGCCGCCCGTTCGGGATGGAATCGGGGTAGTTACGGCGTTCGGAATCCGTCATGACCCACGCCCTCCTCCCGCAGCCGCCCGCCGTTGCCGAAAAGCCCTTCAAGCTCCACCGCCGGTTCGACCGCACCGGGCGGCTGATCGGCGACGTGGGGATGCAGCACCTGGCGAAGGCGCGGGTGATCGTCTTCGGCCTCGGCGGCGTGGGCAGCTACGCGGTGGAGGGCCTCGTGCGCAGCGGCGTGGGCCACCTCACCCTGGTGGACTTCGACGACGTGTGCGTCACCAACTCCAACCGGCAGCTCCACGCCACGGTCAGCAACGTGGGCAAGAGCAAGGCCGAGCTGATGGCGCAGCGCTGCAAGCAGATCAACCCGGACGTGGACGTGGTCGCGGTGAAGGAGTTCTACCGCGAGGACCTCGCCGAGACGCTGCTGCCGCCCGGCTACGACTACGTGGTGGACGCGATCGACAACGTGAAGGCGAAGCTCCACCTGCTGCACCGGTGCGTGACGCTGGGCGTTCCGGTGGTGAGCTCCATGGGCGCGGCGGGCAGGCTCGATCCCACGCGCATCCGCGCCGAGGACCTGTGCGAGACGCACATGGACCCCTTCGCCAAGGACATCCGCAAGCTGCTGAAGCGGAAGTACGGGATCGACACCAACGCGCCCACCGGCATCACCGCCATCTACTCCATCGAGCCTTCGCGGGATCCGGTGCCGCTCAACTACGACGCCGCGCACGAGGGCTTCCTCTGCGTGTGCCCCTCCCGCGAGAACGACTTCCACACCTGCGACCACCGCACGCAGATCAACGGCTCGGTGGCCTTCGTGACCAGCGTGTTCGGGATGCAGGCGGCGGGCGTTGTCGTCCGCCGGATCGCCGGGCGCCGATAAAAGAACGTCACGCCACCTGCGCGGCCGCGTCCTCCCTGCCGCACACGCGCCGGAACACGCAGCGGGCGCAGGTCTCCCGCCGCTCCGTCATCGCGAAGAAGGCCTCCGGCTGCGCGACGTTGGCCACCGGATCCGCGAGCAGCGCGCGCATCTGCGCCACGCTCTCCTTCATCCGCCCGCGGAAGCCCTCGATCGCGGTCTCGTCGACGTGGACTTCGATCTCCGTTCCCTCGTTCAGGTACACGAGCTGCGCGCGGATCTTCGAGACCGGGATCCCGTACCGGGTGGACAGGTAGAGCGCGTAGCCGAGCACCTGATCGTCGTAGCCCTCCTTCGTCCTGCCGGTCTTCCAGTCCACCACCACCGCGCTTCCGTCCGGCTCGCGGAAGGCGAAGTCGGGGATGGCGAAGACCTTCGTCCCGTCGAGATGGAAGGCGGAGAACTCGAAGCCCTCGTCGACCTCGAGCCAGTGCTCCTTGGCGAGCCCCTTCGCCAGGGCCGGCCAGCGCGAGGCGAAGAACCACTCCAGCGCGCTCTTCACCGTGTGCCAGTTCTGCTTCCAGTCGTCCGCGGTGACCGGCATCTCGTACTCGTGCTCCACGAGGCCGGAGAACTCCTTGCGGTGCTTCTCGCGGCGGTACGCCTTCGACACCGAGTGCCGGAAGTCTGCCTGCATCAGCCGGTGCACGCGCCCGATGGCCTCGGCGGGATCCACCTCGCGCCCGGAGCGCATCGCGGTGAGCGCCTGCTTGATCGCGTCGTGCACGGCGCTGCCGGCCCAGGTGAAGCGGCTGTTCAGCTTCTTGAGGAGGTACAGCTCGCGCACGTTCGCCGGCGCGCGGGAGTCCCAGCCGCCCCACGAGCCGTAATAGTGGAGGTAGTAGGCCCGCTGGCACTCGGTGAACTTGTCGTGCCGGCTCCTGGACCAGGAGAAGTCGTTGGTGATCTGACGGCCCATCGTGCGGACCATCCTACGGCCCGCCTCCGACGCGAAGTGCGACCTGCACGCGCATGCATGCGCACAAGCCCCGCTTGTCGCAGACGCCGACGCCTGGCCCCTCGGTGGGTCGTTGACGGGAACGCTCGCGAGCACCGAACGCACGAGAACGCGCGTACAGTGCGCCGCCATGACGCCCCTCCGCCGCGCCCTGCTCGACTGGTTCGATCGCCACCAGCGCGAGCTTCCCTGGCGCCGCACGAAGGATCCGTACGCGATCTGGATCAGCGAGGTGATGCTTCAGCAGACGCAGGTCGCCACGGTCATCCCCTACTGGCGCAGCTTCATGGAGCGCTTCCCCACCGTGGGCGCGCTCGCCGCGGCGGCGCTTCCCGACGTGTTCTCGATGTGGCGGGGCCTGGGCTACTACTCGCGCGCGCGCAACCTGCACCGCGCCGCGCAACAGATCGTGAGCGAGCACGGGGGTGAGCTTCCGCGCAGCGCCTCGCAGCTCCTCACCCTCCCCGGCTTCGGTCGCTACACCGCCGGTGCGGTGGCCTCGATCGCACACGACGAGCCGGCGCCGCTGGTGGACGGGAACGTGGCCCGCGTCTTCGCGCGGCTCTTCGAAGTGGAAGGGGCCCCGGGCGATCGCCTCCGCGAGAAGCGGCTGTGGGCGCTGGCCGAGGAGCACGTCGGAGGCGAACGTCCCGGCGACTGGAACCAGGCGCTGATGGAGCTGGGCGCCACCGTGTGCCGGACAGACAACCCCACCTGCCTGCTCTGTCCGGTGCGCCTCCACTGCGCCGCGTTGGCCAAGGGCCGGGTGTCCGAGCTTCCTCCACCGAAGGTGCGCGCGCCGAGGAAGTCCCTGCGGCTCGCGGTGGCCATCGTCCGCCGCGGAGAGACGTTCCTCTTTGCGCGTCGTGCAGAAGGGGGGCTCTTCGGCGGGCTGTGGGAGCTGCCCTCGGTGGAGCCGGGGGAGGATGTGCAGGCCTCGCTGGCAGCGCTGCTCGGGGCGGGGACGAAGGTCGGTCCATCGCTGGGGGAGGTCCGCCGCACGCTCACGCACAGGGACCTCACGCTGGCGCTCCATGAGGTGACGACTCCGCGCGCGCCTCGAGCCGCGCGGGCCCCGGTGCAGGAGTGGAGGTGGGCGACGGTGGCCGAGGCGGAGACGTTCGGGATGAGCACCGCCATGCAGAAGGCACTCGCACTGGCCAGTTCTCAACCCCCTTCAGGGCTCATCCCCGGGCGGGATGCCCGCTCGCGAAAGCGCGCACTAGCTTCCGTCGCATCCCCCGACCCTGGAGGGCGACATGGCGCGCGCACCCGATTCATCGGAAGCAAACCGTAGGTCCGGCAAGAAGGGCTCCCCTTCG
>CAZCWA010000012.1:5666-23837 GCA_964502265.1 uncultured Myxococcaceae bacterium
CGCACCCGATTCATCGGAAGCAAACCGTAGGTCCGGCAAGAAGGGCTCCCCTTCGCCGAAGCAGCAGACGCAACCCAACGCCAACGTCCTGGCCACGATGGAGTCGCGGCGCGGGCCCACGCACGAGGAGATCGCGCGGCGCGCGTACGAGCTCTTCCTCGCCCGCGGCGGCGCGCCCGGACACCAGGACGAGGACTGGCTGCAGGCAGAGCGCGAGCTCCGGCTCGGGCGGTACTGATCCATCAGGGAGCCGGTTGGCGGAGCTCCTCGTGCCTGCGCTAAGTCGTGGGCATGAGGCTCCCCGTATGGCTGGTCGCTGGCGCGCTGCTCGCATCATGCTCTTCGAGCGCGCCGCGACCGGACGCAGGTCTCGCGGACGCATGCGGCGGCGCGTGTTCGGAGCAGGAGCAGTGTGTGGAAGATGCCGGCTCCGCACGTTGCGAGCTGTCGCTTCCCTCCCGCTGCACGGCCGGCACGCAGTGGACGCCGGGCACGCAGGCGTTCCGCAACGCGAGCGCGGAGTGGGGCCTCGCCCCCGGCATCGCTGAAGGCACCCGGATCTCGGTCGCGGACATCGATGGAGATGGACGCCCCGATCTGGTCGTCCGCCGCGCGGGCAACGTACGGGACACGGACGCGTCTCGGGCGGTGTGGCTCCTCCGGAACAAGGGCGCAGCGGAAGGCGGTTTCGAGGACATCACCCTCTCCTCCGGGCTGCTGCAGAACCGGAGCGATCCTTCGACGACCGCGCGCCGTCCCGCCGAGCTGATCGTCTTCGCGGACGTGGACAACGACGGCGACGTGGACGCGTTCACCGCCACCAGCATGACCGGCGAAGAGACGCCCGAACTGCTCCTCAACGATGGCACGGGGAGGTTCACGCTCGCGCCCGCGGAGAGCGACGCGCGAATGGCCGGCGCGTGGGGCGGTGCGAGCTTCAGCGACGTGAACCTCGACGGGCGGGTGGACCTCTGGGTGGGCGGCGCGTCGCAGGACCGGCTGCACCTGGGCCTGGGCAACGGCGTCTTCGTGGATGTGACCGAGGCCTCGGGCCTGCTCACCTCGGAGTGGACCGGGATCGACGTGCTGAACACCGCGCGCGCGCACACCCACGCCTGGGGCACCACCGCCTGTGACCTGAACGGCGATGGCCTGCCTGAGCTGCTCTCCGCCTCGTACGGCCGCGCCCCCAACCACCTCTGGAGGGCGGTCCAGACGCAGGGAACGATCACGACCTTCGAGAACGAGTCCATCTCCTCCGGCTACGCCTTCGACCACCGTCAGGACTGGTCGGACAACGAGTCCGCGCGCTGCCACTGCAAGCTCAACCCGGACGCTGCCGACTGCGCAGGCGTGCCTCCGCCGCAGTACATCCCGTGCAACGTGCCCGCGGACGTCTTCCGCTGGAACCACGCCAACGATCGCGAGCCCTTCCGGCTGGGCGGCAACAGCGGGAGCACCATCTGCGGCGACGTGGACGGCGACGGGCGGATGGATCTGCTCACCACCGAGATCGTGCACTGGGACGTGGGCAGCTCGAGCGATCCCTCCGAGCTCCTCTTCAATGCGGGCGAGTCGCCGCTCCGCTTCGAACGTCCGGGCAACGAGGCGACGGGGCTCACCCGGCCGAAGACCGTGCCCTGGGACGACGGCGACATCACCGGCGCGATCTTCGACTTCGACAACGACGGGCGGCCGGACGTGTATCTCGGCTCGACCGACTACCCGGGCACGCGCGGCTGGCTCTACCGGCAGACGGAGACGCCGCGGCGGTTCGAGAGGGTCCCCATCGCGCAGGGCATCGATCACCCGAGCAGCCACGGCATCGGCGTGGCGGACTTCGACGGGGACGGAGACCTGGATCTCGTCGTCGGGCACTCGCGCAACCGCTGCAGCCAGGGCACGCACTGCTACGACACCGGCGAGGCGCGCTTCTTCGAGAACGTGATCGGGTCAGAGGGCAACTGGCTGCAGCTCGACCTCGAGGGCCGCGCCGGCGCCAACCGCTCTGCGATCGGCGCACAGGTGACGGTCCGCACCAGCGATGGCCGCAGCCAGCTCCAGGAGGTGGGCGGAGGACACGGCCACTACGGGATTCAGCACGGGCGCACGCTGCACTTCGGGCTCGGCGCATCATGCGAGGCGGAGGTCACCATCCGCTGGCCGGACGCGGCGCGGACGACCGAGGCCTTCACCCTGCCCGCGCGCTACCGGTACACGCTGGTGCAGGGCGAGCGGCCTCGCGCCCTCATGCCGTGACCTCGTCCTCCCCACCGGCCCCGACCAGCGCCCTCAGCCGCGCCTGGGCCTGCCGGAGCTCTTCGAAGGTCTGTTCGACCTCGGGGACGGTCCGCATCGCCATTCCGCAGGCCGGCGTGAGCAGCGAGCGCGAGGCGATCTCCCGGAAGGTGCGCTCGTCCTTGAACGTGGAGCGCAGCGACGTCTCCACCGCGTCCACCAGCTCCTCGACGCTGTAGGTCGACGACACGTCGGTGGGGATGATGCCCAGGCTCAACGCGCCGCCGCCTTCGAGGAAGCGGAGCAGCCCTTCGCCGCCATCGAGCACCGCGTCCAGCGACAACCGGCAGTCCACCGAGAGGAGGTTCAGCCCGAGGTCGAAGAGCTGCGACCAGTCGGTGTTGCTGCAGCAGTGCAGGCCCACCAGCGCGCCCTCCCGCTGCAGCGCGGTGACGAGCAGGCGCAGCTCCTGGAGCACCACCACGTGGCGCGCATCGTCGCGGTCCAGCGCGTAGAGACCGGGCTCGTCCAGGTAGAAGAGCGGCGTGGCTCCGGCGCGGCGAACCGCCTTCACCATCGCCAACGAGCGCGCGAGGATCAGCCGGAAGATCTGCTGGTCCAGCTCGGCGACGTCGCTCGCCACGTCACCGCGCGAGGTCTTCGCCACCCACCGGACCGTCGCCGGCCCCGCGAGGTGGATCTTCGCGAGCATCAATTTCCGGTGCTCGACCTCGAAGAGGAACGGGTTCCAGGCGCGGCACGACGCGGGCGAGGGCTCGAACGCGCCCAGCTCACCCGAGTCGAGCGCGGCTTCGATCTCCTTCGAGAAGGCTTCGCGGCCCGCGCTCCACCCGTCGTGGTCGATGAGCACGCCGCCCATCTCGTCCACCTTCAAGCCGGGCAGACGCTCCAGCGCGGCGGGGATCATGTACTCGCCCGGGTTCGCCATCGGGAGCTGCGGCAGGTACGGGATGTCCACCTGGAGCGCTGCCTGCAGCCCCAGCTCGAGCTGCGTGTGCGGCAAGCTCCCGATGCCGGTGGTCCCCAGACGGGGAAGGAGCTGCAAGGCGCGGCCGACTCTCGAAGCGGTCATGGCGAGACTGTAACTGCTGGGTTCACGTCACGCTGAAGTAGTGCGCCTGCGGGTGGTGCAGGACCAGCGCGGACACGGAGGCCTCGGGCTCCATCATGAAGCCGTCGGTGAGCTGCACGCCGATGTCCTCCGGGCGCAGCGCGGCGAAGAGCCCCTCCTGGTCCTCCAGCCGCGGACACGCCGGATACCCGAACGAGTACCGCTTGCCGGTGTACTCCGCGCGGAAGCGCTCGAGCATCGTCATCGAGGGCGCGTCGGGGAAACCCCACATGCTGCGAAGCTGCGCGTGCAGGCTCTCCGCGTAGGCCTCTGCCGTCTCCAGCGCGAGCGCCTGCACCGCGTGCATGTAGAGGAAGTCTCCCGCCTCCTTGCGCTGATCGGCCAGCGCGCGGATGCCCTCACCCGAGGTGGTGACGAAGAGCGCCACGTTGTCGTACGGCTTTCCGTCCTGCCCGAGCGGCGCCACGAAGTCGGCGAGGCACAGCCCCTCCGGCCGGGCCTGGCGCAGGAACTCGAAGCGCGCGCGCTCCTCTCCCGTCCGCCCGTCGAACAGCCGCACCGTGTTGCCGTCGCTGGCGGCCTTGAAGAACTGGAACACCGCGCGGGCCTTCATCACGCCACGCAGGTCTGCCTTCAGCGCGTCGATCCGCTCCTTCAGCTCAAGCGCCTTGCGGCCGTCCGGCGTCTCGCGCAGGGCCGCTTCACCAGGCCCATCGAGCTGCCTTGCCGCCGAGCCCTTCACGCCGAAGTGCCGGCCGTAGAGCATCACCGGGTTCACGTAGCGCCAGATGGGATCCAGCGCCGCCTCGGGAAGGACGTGGCGCTCGAAGTCGGGAGGCTGGGGGATGCGCTCCTTCGGCAGCGTCTCGATCTCCTTCGACCGCCCCTTCACCACCTGTCCCGGTGCAGTGGCCTTCGGCCGCTGGGCGTCCTCCTGCGCGAGCTTCGCCCGCCGCTCCGCCAGCGCCTCCTCCAGCTTCGGCCGCGCGGCGGGATCGACGATCTGCTTGGCCAGCTCCAGCCCGCTCATCGCGTCCTGCGCGTAGGCGACGGTGCCCTCGTAGGCGGGCGCGATCTGCCGGTCGACGAAGTTGCGCGAGAGCGCCGCGCCGCCCACCAGCATCGGCAGCTTCACGCCGGCGCGCGAGAGATCCTCGGCGGTGCTCACCATCTGGTGCGCGCTCTTCACCAGCAGGCCGGAGAGGCCGATGACGTCCGGGCCGTGCTCGCGGACCGCCTCCAGCAGCTTGTCCGGCGGCACCTTGATCCCGAGGTTCACCACCTGGAACCCGTTGTTGGCGAGGATGATCTCCACGAGGTTCTTGCCGATGTCGTGGACGTCGCCCTTCACGGTGGCGAGCACGATCTTCCCGCGCGAGGCCGCGTCCTTCTTCTGCATGAACGGCTCGAGGTGGCTCACCGCCGCCTTCATCGCCTCCGCGCTCTGCAGGACCTCGGCCACGATGAGCTCGTTCGCGGCGAAGAGCCGGCCCACCTCGTCCATGCCCTTCATCAAGGGGCCGTTGATGATCTCCAGCGGCGGCCTCTCCTTCAGCGCCAGGTCGAGATCCTGCGCGAGGCCATCCTTCGTGCCCTCGACGATGTAGCGCGCCAGCCGTTCGTCCAGGGGGAGCGACGACACCGCCTTCGCCTTCGGCTTCTTCTCCCGGAAGTGCGCCGCGAAAGGCGTCAGCGGATCCGGCCCGCGGTCGAAGAGCAGGTCCTCGGAGAGCTTGCGATCCTCAGGCGGCAAGGACGGGTAGCGCTCGAGCTTCTCCGAGTTCACCAGCGCCATGTCCAGGCCGGCCTGCACGCAGTGGTAGAGGAAGACCGAGTTGAGGACCTCGCGCCCCGCGGTGGGAAGTCCGAAGGAGACGTTGGAGATCCCCAGCACGGTCCGCGAGCGCGGGAAGCGCTGCTTGATGAGGCGCACGCCCTCGATCGTCTCCACCGCGCTGCCCTGGTACTGCACGTCCCCGGAGGCGCAGGGGAACACCAGCGGATCGAAGTAGAGGTCCTCCGGCGCCATCCCGTACTTGCGCGTGAGCAGGTCGTACGAACGCTCCGCCACCTCCAGCTTGCGCTTGCGCGTGACCGCCATCCCCGTCTCGTCGATGCAGCCCACCACCAGCGCCGCGCCGAACTTTCGCGCCAGCGGGACCACGTGCTCGAAGCGCTCCTCGCCGTCCTCGAGGTTCACCGAGTTGATGATCGCCTTGCCCTGCGAGTACGTGAGCGCGCGGGCGATCACCTTCTCGTCGGTGGAGTCGATCATCAGGGGCACGCGGATCTTCCGGATGACCTGCTCGAGGAAGAGCTCCATGTCCTCGCGCTCGTCGCGGTCCGGGTTCGCCAGGCACACGTCGATCACCTGCGCGCCCCGCTTCACCTGCGCCCGCGCGATCTCCGCCGCCTCGTCGTAGCCGCCGGCCACGATCAGCTCCTTGAACTTCCTCGAGCCGATCACGTTGGTGCGCTCGCCCACGATCACCGGCCGGACGTCGTCCGTCACCTCGAGGAAGTCCACCCCGCTGAGCGTGGAGCGCGGACGATCCGAAGCCGCCCCCGACGCACCCTCACGCGCCCCGACGCTCCGCGGCCGCTTCTCCCGCACCGCCTGGGCGATGGCCTCGATGTGCCCTGCGTGCGTGCCGCAGCAGCCGCCCACCACGTCCAGCCAGCCCTCGTCACAGAAGCGCCCGAGCGCGCGCGCGATCATCTGCGGCGTCTCCAGGTAGCGCCCGTTCTCGTCCGGCAGCCCCGCGTTGGGGACGCAGCCCACCCGGAAGCGGGTCTGCGCGGAGAGCGATCGCAGATGATCGGTCATGAACTCCGGCCCGGTGGCGCAGTTGAGGCCGAGGTAGAGCAGCTCCACGTGCTCGAGCGACGCCGCCAGCGCCTCCACCGACTGACCGGCGAGCATCGTCCCCATCGGCTCGATGGTCCCGCTCACCGCGATCGGCAGGCGCTGACCGGCCTTCTCGAAGGCCTGCTCGATCCCGATGATCGCCGCCTTCACGTTGCGGGTGTCCTGCGCAGTCTCGATCAGCAGGTAATCGCACCCACCCTCGATGAGGCCCAGCGCCTGCTCCCGGAAGCCGTCGACGAGCTGCTCGAACGTCACCCCGCCGGTGACGCTGATCGCCCGCGTGGTGGGGCCGATGGAGCCTGCGACGAAGAGCCTGCGATCCCCCCGCTCACACGCTGCCCCCGCCTGCCGCGCGAGCTGCGCCGCCCGCACGTTGATCTCGTGCGTCTTGTGCGAAAGCCCGTACTCGGCCAGCACCAGCGGGGTGGCGCCGAAGGTGTTCGTCTCCGTCACGTCCGCGCCCGCCTCGAAGTAGGCGCGGTGTACCGCCTCCACCACGTCCGGCCGTGTGATGACCAGGTTCTCGTTGCAGCCCTCGAGCTCCGCTCCGCCGAAGTCCTGCGCGCGCAGGTTCCGGTCCTGAAGCAGCGTGCCCATTGCCCCGTCGAGCACCAGCACCCGACGCTCCAGCACCTCGAGGAGATCCGCCACCCGCTCGTTCATTTCTTCTTCTCCCCCGCCACGAGAAAGACGCGAAACGGCGAGCCGCCGCCGCGCGTGTGCGCCGTCACCTCGAACCCTGCGCCCGCCATCTGCGTCCGGATGCTCTCCGGATCGAACCCCAGGTGCCGGTGCCCCAGCCGCTCGCGGACCCACCGCTCGTCGTGCGGCATCAGCTCCAGCACCAGCAGGCGGCCGCCCGGAGCCAGGATCCGGTAGGCCTCCTCGAGCACGCGCGAGGGCTCCTCCACGTGGTGCAGGCTCTGGGAGATCACCACCACGTCCACGCGGTTGTCCTTGAGCGGCAGCGCGTGGAGGTCCTCGCACAGCAGCTCCACGTTGCGCCGGCCCTCGCGCTGAACCCGTTCGCGCGCCTTCTCCAGCACGTCCTCGCTGACGTCGATGGCGATGACCTTCTTCGCCCAGCGCGCGATCTCCACCGTCAGCACACCGGTGCCGCAGCCGAAGTCCGCCACCGTGAGCTTCGGCATCAGCGCGCCCAGCGCCTGCGCCCAGAGGAACCAGGACTGCCCCGGCTCGAGGAGCTTCTCGTTGAGCGCCTGCCGGTCCTCGCGCGCGCGGAGCAGATCGTTGAGCCGGGCCAGGTCCCCTTCCGGATCCTCCGCGTCCCGCGCCAGCGTCACCAGCGGCCACCGCGGATCCGACGCGTCCACCGCCAGCGAGTAATAGGTGAAGCCCGCCTGCCGCTCCTCGCGGATGAGGTCGAGGCCGCGGAGCTTGCTCAGGTGGTGCGAGACCGACGACTGCGCCACGCCCACCAGCGACACCAGCTCCGAGACGTTGAGCGGCGCGACCGCGAGCAGGCGCAGGATCCGCAACCGGGTGAAGTCTCCGAGCGCGCGGAAGGACTGGATGAGCATCTCCATATCGACGAATTGACATATCTCGATTCACGCCACGGCCGCCCAGGAATCTGCACGGATGTACGCAACTCGAAATCGCCGGTTAGAAGAGGGCCTGGAATGCCTCCCCCTTCCCTTCATGACGCGTTGGCCGGACGCCGCTTCGGCCTCGTGCTCTCCGCCGGCTACTTCGGCTTCTTCGGCCACACAGGCTTCCTCTCCGCCCTGTGGTCGCGCGGCCTTCGTCCCGCAGCGTACGCAGGCACCTCCGCTGGCGGGCTCATCGCCGCGCACGCCGCCGCGGGATCGGACATCGGGTCGCTGCAGCGCACGCTGCTCCAGCTCAACCGCGAGCACTTCTGGGATCCGGATCCGCTGGGCGCGGTCGCGGGTCTGTTGCGCCGCCAGGACCCGGGGCACCTCTTCACCGGGTTGCTCAAGGGCGAGCGCTTCCGGGCGCTGATCGAGTCCTCGCTCCCCGTCACCCGCTTCGAGGACTGCCCCACCCCGCTGCTCCTGGTGGCCACCGAGCTCACCCGCGCCCGAAGCGAGGTCTTCACCTCGGGCCCCCTGGCGCCGGCGGTCCACGCGACCTGCGCGTACCCGGGGCTCTTCCGGGCGGTGCGCCACGGTGACGGCCTCTACTGGGACGGCGGGATCGTGGACAAGGCGCCGGCGGTGGCGCTGGCGAAGAGCGCCATCGGGCAAGAGCTCGACGCGCTGCTCATCCACTACCTCCCGAGCCGGAACCGGAGCGCATTCGGCGGCGCGCTGGCGTACGCGCACGGCCTCGACGCGGGCATGTCCGCCGGACGCCACGAGCACTTCCAGTTGCAGCTCGAGCTCCTGCGCGCGCAAGGCCTGCCGGTCTACGTGGTGACCTCCCATCTGCCGCCGGTGACGCCGCGAACGCTCGCGCGCGGTGCGGAGGCCATGGAAGCCGCCCGCTCGATGACCGCCCGGGCGCTCGGTGAGCCGCCTCCGCCGTCCGTTGCCTGAGGACACGCTCTTACCGGACCCTCGCATCCGTTGACGCGACGTACGGAATGGATGCGCCCGTGCCTCTGCAGGACCGTGAGCGGACGCGCAGGACTTGCGCAGCCCACCCAACGCGCGCAATGCGTGCACCGGCGACACGGCAAGACGTGCGCAGCCCGGTGGGCCCGGGCCTTGCTGAGGTGACGCGATACGATGCCACGCCCCATGCACACCGAACCGGATACGCCCGCGAGCGCTCGGACGGGCATGCTGCTGCTCACCTCGCTCGGGTTCTACGTGCTCTGCATCGGGCTCGGGCTCTTGCTGCGCATCAGCTTCGTCCAGCCGCTGCCCTGGCTGGCGTTCGGGAACGCGCTGCACGCGCACTCGCACACCCTCTACTTCGGCTGGCTGGGCCTCGCGGTCACCGTGCTCGCCTACCAGGCGGTGGGCGCATCCCGCCGTTCCGTCCTCTGCGCCGGCATCGCGCTGACCCTCGTCTCCGCCGGCTCCTTCGTCGCCTTCCTCCACGGCGGCTACTCCGCACCCGGGATCGCGGTCTCCACATTGGCCCTGGTGGTCTGGGCGGCGATCATCCGCGGCTTCTTCAAGGCCGCGCGCGGACAGCAGGCCCTTCACCTCGCCTTCCTGCGCTGGGGCTTCCTCTACATCGGGCTCGCATCGCTGGGCGCGGTGATGCGCACCGTGCTGCTGGCGGCGAAGGTCTCCGACCCGCTGCTCGCGCGCCTGTCCGTCTTCGCCTTCCTGCACTGCTTCGGTTGGTTCTTCGCGCTCTCGGCGATGGGCCTGCTCCTCCGTCACCTCGACCAGCGCGGCCGGCTGCGGGAGGACGACAAGAAGTGGCTGCGCCGCACGCTGCCGGTCATCGGCGTCTTCGCGTGGACCGGCTTCCCGCTCGCGGTGCCCGGTGGCGCCGAGGGCCTGCTGGGCCTCTTCAGCAGCATCGGCGCGGGCGTGATGGTCCTCGCCTGCCTCCCGTGGGTGCGCGCGATCTGGCGTGGCGCGCGTCCTGGAGCCGGAAACACAAGCGCTGCCTCACAGGACCCGACGCTCGGACTCGCGCTGCGGATGGCCGCGGTGTGGCTGGCGCTGAAGCTGGCGATGGAGGTGGGCGGTTCGCTCGGCCTCTCGTCGATGGCTGCATCGCTGCGGCAGCCGGTCATCCTCTACCTGCACGTGGAGCTGGTCGGCTTCGTGACCCTGGCGCTCCTGGTGCCGGTGGCGGCAGCGCTCCGACGGACGTTGCCCGCCTGGGCGCTCTGGGCCCACACGCTCGGGCTGGCGGTGATGGCCGCGGGGCTCGGGTTGACCAGCCTCCTCTTGCTCGGGCTCATCGGCCCGGTGGCGGCCTTGCGTCCCCTGGAGGTCCTCGTGCCGTGGGCGATGCACCTCTCCGCGCTGGGCGGAGCCGGCATCGTGGCGGCGTCCTTCGGCTTCCTCCTCCCCGCGCGCGTCCGGGTCACCTCGCCCGCCGGTGACGGCGCCGGGCTCGTCGTGACATATCCACGCTCATGATCGTCAGCCAGACCGCCGAGTACGCGCTCCGCGCCATGGTCCACCTCGCCTCGCTGCCGCGTGATGAGGCGGCCACGGGGAAGGACGTCTCGGAGGCCACGGGGATCCCCCTTCCCTATGCGGCGAAGGTGCTCCGCAAGCTGGTGGCGGCGGGGCTGCTGGTGGGCAGGAAAGGGCACCACGGCGGCTTCGCGCTCGCGCGGCCCGCCGGACGGATCCGCTTCGCCGACGTGCTCGAGGCGGTGGAGGAGGACCTCTTCGAGAATCGCTGCGCGTTCGGCTGGGGCAAGTGCAACGCCCGCACGCCCTGCGCGCTGCACGCCTCGGTGAGCGACCTGCGCGAGTCCGTCCTCGCCTGGGCCAACCGCACCACGCTGGCGGACGCCGCGCGCTCCACCGATCCGGTCACCTTCCGGCCCTGACGCGCGGCGCGCCGGTCAGGCGTGGCGCCGGTGCTCGACCATCAGGCAGCGGTCCTGGACGACCTTGATGCCTGCCTTCGCCAGCCGTTCGGCGGCGGCATCGTTGGTGATGCCGGACTGGAACCAGACCGCCTTCGGCTGCTTGGCGATGAGGTCGTCCACGTGCTGGTCGATGTCCGCGGGACGCCGGAAGACGTCCACCAGGTCCACCTCGCCGGGCACGTCCTGCAGCTTCCGGTAGACCTTCTGCCCGAGGATCTCGGTGAGCTCCGGGAAGTACACCGGGACCGGCACCACCTCCACGCCCGCGCCCGCGAGATAGCGCGGCACGTAGTGCGCCGGCGTTCCGCTCTGCGCCTCCGGCTTGATGCCCAGCACCGCCACCCGCTTCGACGTCCGGACGATCTCGCGGATCCCCGCGTCGTCCTCGATCAAGTTCGCTCGCCAGTCCATCACCGTGCCTCCTGTCCGGCGGCCGTGGCCGCGCCGCCCGCTGACTCCGTCCGCGTCTCCTTCACCAGCACGAGCTCCAGCGGCCCGTCCTGCCCATCCACCTTCGCGAGGACCTGCTGCGCCATGGACCGCGGCGCGAAGGGCTCGAGGCCGATCACCTGCTCGCCCTCACAGCGCACCGAGGCGTTCAGGGCCGGAGCACCCGCCTCCTCGAGCGCGCGCCGCATCGCCTCCCCGTTCGCCGCCTCCTCCAGCCGCAACGGGCAGCTCACCGAGAGCACCAGCTCGCGGCGCCCGTCCGCCGCCACCCGCGTTCCTTCGACCTTGCGCTCGGTGACGTAGAAGACCTCCGAGTCGAGCGTGGCAAGGCTCTCCACCTGGTAGAGCGCGTACCCGGCGGCGACCTCGCGGCCCAGCAGCCCCCCGTACTTGCCCTCCCACTCGCGCTTCACCTGCGCCTCCACCGCCTCGGGCGAGAAGTAGTCCTGCATCACCGCCCGCTCGTTCGGATCGGTGAAGGTCTGCGCGATCGCGGTCTGGATCTGCTCGGGGTTGTCCAGCCGCACGAAGGTCCCGTCCTCGGCGAGCAGCGCGCGGATGGGGAAGCGGGTCATGAACTGCACCAGCGGGTTGTCGATCGAGGTGCCGTTGCGCCGGTACTCCACCGAGCTGACCGCCTGGGTCATCGTCCAGCCGCGCTCGGTCCGGTCGAATCGCGTCTCCAGGGTGGCGGCGACGATCTCCTCGTTGCGCACCTGCCCCTGGCGTTCGCCCCGGCGGGTGACGCTCTTCTCCACGATGGGCTCGCCCGCGGGAGGGCGGAAGACGACGCGGGTGGCGGCGGGCGCGATGGGTCCGGCCTCGCGATCCGGGAAGACCTTCGGCGCGGACTTGCAGCCCTGCGACAGAACACCCGAAAAGACAGTCGCGGCGAGCGCGAGCGTGCGGAGGTTCGACGAACACGGAAGAGCCATGTCGAAGAGCCTTTGCACAACTCCCGCTTCGCCGCGAGTGGCTTGCTGCACGGCAAGGGCGGCTACGGGTGGTGTCCGCCCGGGCCACGCTCCTCCACCAGATCCCGCGCGATGTTCCGCCGGTCACGCAGCTCGTCCTCGTGGAGCGCAGGTCCCGTCGCCATCCGCCGCGCCGCCTCGCCGAGGTCCCGCTGCACCATCTCCTTCGATTCGTACGTCTCGCGGGGAAGCGACTTGAAGAGGTTGATGATGTTGGCGGGCGCCCCGTCGTCCTCGGCGATCAGCACCAGGTCCTCGCGGGAGATGGGGTAGTCCGCCGAGTCGAGGTGCGGTGTCACCGACAGCGAGGGGTCCTCGCTCATTCCGTACGCCATGCCTTCCTGCCTTTCTGCGCCCCGGCCGGGCGCGAAGTCGCTGACACCCCAGAAGGTGAGGACGCGCGGGCCGCCGTGCAGGCCCCGGCGCATGCCTGCATGGGTGGCAGGAACGCGGTAGCCTCGCGCGCCATGCTGGCCCTCACCGCCGCGCTCTCCCTCTCCCTCGCCCTCCCGCTCGCCGCCGCCCCGGACGAGCAGCCAGACGACGGCGTCTACACGCTGGAAGAAGCCGCCTTCGTCGCCCAGGCGCAGCGGGACCTCGCCGAGCTCCGCCGCAACGCCGAAGGGCTTCGCCGGCTTCACGCCACGGTGAAGTCGGACTCCTTCCGGAGCCTCTTCAACCACAAGGACTCGGTGCCCTACACGGCGGAGCAGAAGCGCACGCTGCTCACCACCTGGGCGGCGATCTACGACTACGTGATGGCCACCGAGGTCATCCGCCAGCGCTACTGGGACTTCATCCGGCTGCCGGCGCGCGAGGAGCCGTCGAAGCACGCGTGGGGCTACCTGCTCACGCACACGGCGCTCACCACGTCGCTCGCGCACGGGCTTCTGTGGACGGACCTCGCCGCCGGGAGGAAGCAGCTCGAGGTGCTGCTCGACGAGCCGTCGGAGGAGCTGGGGATCCCGCCGCGCGCGTTCGCGCACTTCAAGCTCAAGGTGGTGCACGTCTCCACCACCGCGCAGCTTCTCACCGGCGACGCGTACCTCACCCAGCTCCGGCCCCTGTTCAAGACGCAGCGGCTCTACGACGCGCCGCTGGTGCCGTGGGCGATCCAGGAGATGAAGCACAACACGAAGGTCGCGCGCGGCCGGCTGGTGAAGCGGGGCGTGAACCTCTACCTGAAGAACGCGGTGGACATCGCCGCGGACGGCGCCTCGAGCGCCCTCTTCCCGGTGCAGAAGGGCGTGGCCGAATGGATGGGCGACACCCGCGTGAAGCGGAAGGGCCAACCGCTCATCGCACGCGAGCAGGTGCTGGCGCTGCTGCCCCGCATGCAGCCGGGGGACATCGTCGTGGCGCGGCAGAACTGGTACCTCTCCAACATCGGCCTGCCGGGCTTCTGGCCGCACGCCGAGCTCTACCTCGGGACCCGCGCAGAGCTCTCCGCCTGGTTCGACGGGGACCCGCAGGTCCGCGCCTGGGTGGCGTCGCAGCGGGAGGGCGTGGAGACCTTCAGCGCGCTGATGGCCGCGCGTCACCCGGAGGCGTGGGCGCAGTACGGCGGCACCGACGCGCACGGCGATCCCTTCCGGATCATGGAGGCCGTCAGCGAGGGCGTGTCGCTCACCGGCATCGAGCAGGGGATGCGGGTGGACTACCTGGGGGTGATGCGGCCGCGCCTGTCGAAGGTGGACAAGGCGCGCGCGATCGCTCAGGCCTTCGGGTTCCACGGCCGGCCCTACGACTTCAACTTCGACTTCTTCTCCGACGCGACGCTGGTGTGCACCGAGCTCGTCTACAAGAGCTACCAGCCGTCCGGTGAGCAGGCGGGCCTGCGCTTCCCGCTGGTGGAGGTGGCCGGGCGGATGACCCTGCCGGCAAACGAGCTGGTGCGTTTGTTCGACGCGGAGTACGGGAAGGACGACCGCCAGCTCGACTTCGTGGCGTTCCTCGACGGGCGGGAAGATCCGAAGGGCGCGTTCCTCTCCGACGAGGACGCGTTCCGGCGCAGCTACCGGAGGTTGAAGTGGGACGTGGCGCAGAGGTGAACGGTCTCGGCGAGGAGGAGGCGCAGCGCTTCCTCGCGGTGGGTGACACGCTGTTCAACAAGATGGTCGAGCAGCAGCGCGCCAAGGTGCTGCGGCTCGCCCGCGAGGTCGTGCCCAACATCGGGCCGGAGGACGTGCTCAACCCGCACGACTTCCCCGAGCTCAAGGCGCACCCGACCTTCGAGTTCGAGGACGGCCTGCTCTCCGGCCTGGTGGCGGCGCAGATCGCCCTGCGCGCGGAGATCCGCAAGCGGATGGACGAGCCCGCCGCGCCTTGACGGAGGTCCGCTCGCGGTTAGGCATGGAGGGTGCTGACCTTCGATCTCACCCACCCGCGCGCGGCCGAGCTGCTCGACGAGGCGCTCTCCGCGGATCCCGAACGGCTGGACCTCGCCGCCCTCGCCGTCTCGGCGCTGGAGGTGCCCTCGCTGGACGTGGCCCAGTGCCTCGCCCGGCTGGATGCGCTGGCCGCACGCGTGGCTGCGCGGCACACGGACGTCTGGGGGGCACGCGAGCAGCTCGCGGCGCTGCACCACGTGCTGGTGGTGGAGGAGGGCTTTCGCGGCAACGAGGCCAACTACGCCGATCCGCTGAACAGCTTCCTCAACGTGGTGCTCGAGCGGAAGGTGGGCCTGCCCATCTCGCTCTGCGTCCTCTGGCTGGAGGTGGCGCGCCGGGCGGACATCGCGCTCTACGGCATCGGGTTCCCGGGCCACTTCATCGTCGGGCTGGACGACGTGGACGGCCGGCGCTTCGTGGCCGATCCGTTCCACCACGGACGCGTGCTCTCACCGGACGACTGCTCGGCGCTTTTGCGCAAGCACGTGCCCAACGCGATGGTGAGCGAGGACCTCTTCCAGCCGGTGCCGGTGCGCGCCATCACCTGGCGGATGCTGACCAACCTCAAGCGGCTCTACTTCGGCAACGGCGACCAGACCCGGGCGCTCAAGGTCGAGGACCTGCTCCTCCAGCTCGCGCCGGATCATCCCGGGGAGCTCCGCGCGCGGGCCGCGCTGCTCTCGTCGCTGGGCGCGTACAAGGCGGCGCTGGCGGACGTGGAGCGCGTGCTCGAGCTGGGCCCCGCCCCGGATGCGCCCGCGCTGCAGGCGCTGGCGAAGGAGCTGCGCGAGCGGGTCGCGTTCGTGAACTGACCGGCGCGTTCGCAGACTGGCGGCCTGCCGCCGGGGGCGCTAGGCAGCGGCCATGGCGCGACGCGAGCAACCGCCCTCCCCCGAAGGTCCCCCTCCCTGGACGCGTGTGCGGCAGGGCCTTCCCCACGACTACCGGATCCTGAAGATCCGCGAGGACGAGGTGGCAGACCCGCGCGACGGCAGCGTGCACGGGCGCGTGGTCATCGACTGCGTGGACTGGGTCAACATCATCCCGGTCACGCTCGAGGACGAGGTGGTGCTCATCCGCCAGTTCCGCACCGGCATCTGGGCGAACACGCTGGAGATCCCCGGCGGGATGGTGGACGGGGGCGAGACGCCGCTGCAGGCCGCGGTGCGCGAGCTGGAGGAGGAGACCGGCTACGTCCCCGGCCGCGTCATCCCCATCGGCTGCGTCCACCCCAACCCGGCCATCCAGAACAACCGCACCTGGTCGTTCCTCGCGCTGGGCTGCGAGCGCAGGAGCGAACAGGCGCAGGACCCGGGGGAGGACATCCTCGTGGAGCTGCACCCGCGCAAGCGCATCCCGGACCTGCTGCGCGAGGGCGCCATCACGCACTCACTGGTGGTCGCCGCGTTCGGGCTCGAGCGCCTCTACTGGGACCGCGAGACCGCCTACGGGCGCTGAGCCGCGGGGCGGTCCCAGTCGCCGGTGCGCCCGCCGCTCTTGTGCTCGAGCTGCAGGTCCTGCACGACCATGCCTTTGTCGTTGCGCTTGAGCATGTCGTAGACGGTGAGCGCCGCCGCCGCCGCGCCCATCAGCGCCTCCATCTCCACCCCGGTCCGGTCCACGGTGCGCACCTGCACCCGGATCTCCACCGACGACTCGCGCGGCGTGACCTCCACGTCCACGCCGGTCAGCGCGATGGGATGACACAGGGGGATGACGTCCGGCGTGCGCTTGGTGGCCATCACCGCGGCGAGCTTCGCGGCCTCGACCACGTTGCCCTTCTCCACCGCGTTGTCCCGGACCAGGCGCGCGGTCTCCGGCTTCATCACCACGCGCGTGGTGGCGATGGCGACGCGCTCGGTGCGGTCCTTCTCGCCCACGTCGATCATCTTCATGCGATCACCCCTGCCGCGCGCTGATCAGCCGATGCCGTTCTCGGTCATCCACCGCTCGGCGTCGATTGCCGCCATGCAGCCGGTGCCGGCCGCGGTCACCGCCTGCCGGTAGTAGTGGTCCTGCACGTCACCGCACGCGAACACGCCCTCGACGTTCGTCTTCGTCGAGCCCGGCACCGTCTTCAGGTAGCCGTTCTCGTGCATGTCGATCACGCCCTGGAAGAGCTGCGTGTTGGGCTGGTGGCCGATGGCGATGAAGAGCCCGCCCGCGTTCACCGTGCGGACCTCGTTGGTCTTCACGTTGCGCGCGACCACGCCGGTGAAGCCCTGATCGTTGCCCACCACCTCGTCGATCACCGTGTCCCACATGAAGGTGATCTTCGGGTTCTTCAGCGCCCGCTCCTGCATGATCTTCGAGGCGCGCAGCGTGTCCCGCCGGTGGATCACCGTCACGCTGTTGCAGATCTTGGAGAGGTAGGTGGCCTCCTCCATCGCGGTGTCTCCGCCGCCCACCACCAGCACGTCCTGGCCCTTGAAGAAGAAGCCGTCACAGGTGGCGCAGGCGCTCACGCCGCGGTTGGTGTAGTGCGACTCGCCCTTCACGTTCAGCCACTTCGCCGAGGCGCCGGTGGCGATGATCACCGTCTGGGTGAGCACCTCGCGCGTCTCGCCCACCAGGCGGAACGGGCGCTGGCTCAGGTCCACCTTCACGATGTTCTCCATGAAGATCTCGGTGCCGAAGCGCTCCGCCTGCTTCTGGAACATCTCCATCAGCTTCGGGCCGGTGATGGACTCCGGGAAGCCGGGATAGTTCTCCACGTCGTTGGTGATCATGAGCTGACCACCGGGGACGCGCTGCGGATCCTCGATGGCCGGGCCGCCTGCGAAGACCACCGGGGAGAGGTTCGCGCGCGCCGCGTAGATGGCGGCGGTGTAGCCCGCGGGCCCCGACCCGATGATGGTGACCTTGTTGATCTCCTCAGACACGTGCAGCTCCTTCTGCGAGGGGTGCAGAAGGTAACAAGGGCCCACCTGCCGTGCTACGAAGCATTCACCGCATGGATGCCGCGCTGCTGAGGAAGGTGCCGCTGTTCGCCGGGCTGACCCGGGCCCAGCTCGAGAAGGTGGGCGAGATCGCCCAGACCCGCTCGTTCGAGGGCTCGGCGCGCATCTTCAGCGAGGGCGAGGCCGGCGAGGCGATGTTCGTGATCGTCGAGGGCCGGGTGCGCATCTCCAAGACAGTCCCCGGCATCGGCGAGGAGGCGCTGGCGATCCTGGAGAAGGGCCAGTACTTCGGCGAGATGGCGCTGGTGGAGGACGGCAGCCGCCGCAGCGCGGACGCCATCGCCCACACGCCCTGCACGCTGTGGATGCTCGAGCGCAGGCGGCTCGAGCAGCTCATGTTCACCGACAAGGACCTCGCCTACGTGATGCTCTGGACCTTCGTCCGGACGCTGTCGGGGCGGCTGCGCGAGACCAACGACAAGATCAAGGCGTTCTTCGCGATCTCCGCCTTCTGACGGACCCCGACGCCCACCGGGCACCGTCGTTCCGTTGAAAGAACGACATACCTCCTGCCCTTCCGGTCAAGGACGCCCGCCCATCCACCCGAGGACGGGTGCCCATCCGACCGCGGACGGGTGCCCATCCACCCGAGGACGGGTGCCCATCCAGCCGGGACGCCTGCCCATCCACCCGAGGACGGGTGCCCATCCAACCGGGGACGGGTGCCCATCCACCCGAGGACGGGTGCCCATCCAC
>CAZCWA010000013.1:0-23057 GCA_964502265.1 uncultured Myxococcaceae bacterium
AAGGTGCACAGCACGGCCCTCAAGCCGTTCAGCACGGCCCTCAAGGTGCACAGCACGGCCCTCAAGCCGTTCAGCACGGCCCTCAAGGTGCACAGCAAGGGCCTCAAGCCGTTCAGCACGGCTCTCAAGGTGCACAGCACGGCCCTCAAGCCGTTCAGCACGACCCTCAAGGTGCACAGCACGGCCCTCAGGCCGTTCAGCAAGGCGCTCAAGGTGTCCAGCAGGGACCTCGATCCGGGCGTCACCGCATCCCGATCGGGCGCTTCAGCGGCCTGTGACCGGGCGCTTGGCTGACGGCTTGGACCGGGCAGCCCTGTTTGCAACATCCCGGCTGTTCGCTCCGCGAACCGGGTCCTTCGGTTGCGCGGTCCCGGGTCCCGAAGGACGTACGCGATCCCTCATCTGCGTTGACGTAGGCCCGGCGCAGTTTCGGCTTCGCTTCGCGTTCGTCGAGCGTGCCGAGGAGCACCGGGTCAGAGAGCCGCGCGGAGTGGCGTCGGGTTGTGGCGCTCCACCTGCCCTCTGGTGCAGTCCGAGCGGCCGGCTCGCCGGAAACACGTGCCGCTGGGACCACATCTGGTGGTGACACGGAAGACCGCGTGACCACTCGGAAACGCGGCCCATTCATGGCAACGCCATCTATGGACCCAGCGGGGGGCTTCCATTCGCGCGCGAGGGAGGGGCTCCTTCTTCGAGGCATCCGGCGCTGGCTGCGCTCCCGTCACCGCAACCGGCCTGCAGAACGGATCGACATCCCGCGTATGCCGTCACCTGGTTCGGCAGCTCGCAGGTGGTGTTGGGGGCGATCCATGGGGCTCTCCCGGCCGAGTCCGTCGGCCCGCATGTGGCGGTCCCGCGGTCCCGCGGTCCCGCGGTCCCGCGCTCCCTGCCGGCCTGGCGTGTCCCGGCCTCAGTGTGCGCAGGTGCAGTCCTCGCAGCCTGCGGTGGCGCAGTGTCCGCACACTTCATCGACTCGGGCGCGGAGGGCCTGGCGGGCACGGAAGACGCGCACGGCGGCGTTGTTGGGCGAGATCCCGGCCTCCTCGGCGAAGTCCTTCACCGCGAGCTCGTCCAGCTCCACCCGGTCGAGCGCCTCGGCGTACGACTTCTTGAGCCCCGCCTTCAGCTTCATCACGCAGGCGCAGGTGCGCGCCGGCGCGTCGTCGGGCACATGGACCCGGCTCCCCTCACCAGGCTCCTGCGCGAGCCCTTCCGCGGTCCGCGTGGAGGTGGCCTGACGGCGGTGGTGGTCGGTCGTGGCGTTCTCCAGCACCCGGTAGAACCAGCCGAGCAGCGCCTCCTCGTCGCGCACGGAATCCACGCCCTGCATCGCCTTCACCAGCGCGTCCTGGAGCAGGTCCTCGGCGAGCGCGGCGCTCCCCACGCGGGCGCGCAGGAAGCGCAGGAATTCCTCCCGGTGGTCGAGCAGCCGGCGCAGTCTGTCCTCATCGAGCGCGGTCACGGTGGGACCACGCATAACCCCTCCGTCACGCGCCCGCCCGCCGCAGCCGCAGCGCGTTGGCGATCACGGAGGCGGAGCTCAGGCTCATCGCGGCGGCGGCGAACATGGGCGAGAGCAGCAGTCCGAAGAACGGATAGAGCACGCCCGCCGCGAGCGGCACGCCCGCCGTGTTGTAGGCGAAGGCGAAGAAGAGGTTCTGCCGGATGTTCTGCATCGTCTGCCGCGACAGCTTCCGCGCGCGCACGATGGCCCGCAGGTCTCCCTTCACCAGCGTCACGCCCGCGCTCTCCATCGCGATGTCCGTGCCGGTCCCCATGGCGATCCCCACGTGGGCCTGGGCGAGCGCCGGCGCGTCGTTGATCCCATCCCCCGCCATGGCGACGACCGCGCCCTTCGCCTGCAGCGCCTTCACCCGCTCGGCCTTCTGATCGGGGAGGACCTCGGCGACGACCTCGTCGATCCCGAGCCGCTTCGCCACCGCCCGCGCGGTGGTCTCGCTGTCGCCGGTGAGCATCACGATCCGCAAGCCCTCCGCGTGCAGCGCGCGGATCGCCTCGGGGGTGCTCTCCTTGATCGGATCCGCCACGCCCAGCACACCCGCCGCCGCGCCGTCCACCGCCACGAACATCGCGGTCTGTCCCTCCGAGCGAAGCTCCTCCGCGTGCTTGGTCAGCGCCTCCAGCGCGCGCGCCTCGATGCCCAGCGACTCGAGCAGCGCAAGGTTGCCGACCGCGACCTCCCGTCCCTCCACCCGGCCCACGATCCCCTTGCCGGTCTTCGACTCGAACTGCTCCGCCGGCTGCAGCGCCACGCCCTTCTCCTCGGCGCCCTTCACGATCGCGAAGGCCAGGGGGTGCTCGCTCCCGCGCTCGAGGCTGGCAGCAAGGCGCAGCAACCGGTCCTCGTCGCCATTCACGGCGTGCACGTGCACCAGCGCGGGCTTGCCGAGGGTGAGGGTGCCGGTCTTGTCCACCACCAGCGTGTCCACCTTGCGCAGGCTCTCGATCGCCTCGGCATTGCGGAAGAGCACGCCCATCGACGCGCCCCGTCCGGTGGCGACCATGATCGACATCGGGGTGGCCAGCCCGAGCGCGCACGGGCAGGCGATGATCAGCACCGCGACCGCGTTCACCAGCGCGAAGGTCATCCTCGGCTCGGGGCCCAGAAGCGACCAGACGATGAAGGTGACGATCGCGATCGCGATCACCGCGGGGACGAAGATCGCCGAGACGCGGTCGGCCAGCTTCTGGATGGGCGCGCGGCTGCGCTGGGCCTCGGAGACCATGGCCACGATGCGCGAGAGCAGGGTGTCGGCGCCCACGCGCTCGGCCCGGATGACCAGGCTCCCGGTGCCGTTCAACGTCGCGCCCACCACCGCGTCGCCCTCGACCTTGGTGACCGGGAGCGGCTCGCCGCTGACCATGGACTCGTCGATGGCGCTGCGGCCCTCGATCACCACGCCATCCACCGGGACCTTCTCGCCGGGCCGGACCCGCAGCTTGTCGCCCACGTGCACGTGCGAGAGCGGGATGTCCTCCTCGGTGCCGTCGTCGCGGACCCGCCGCGCGGTCTTCGGCGCGAGCCCGAGCAGGTGCCGGATGGCCTGTCCCGTCTGGCTCCGCGCGCGCAGCTCGATCACCTGCCCGAGCAGGATGAGGGTGACGATCATCGCCGCCGCCTCGAAGTAGACGGCGACCTCTCCGCCGTGTCCCCGGAAGGCGGGCGGGAAGAGATCCGGAAGAAGGGCGGCCACCACGCTGTAGCCGTACGCCACGCTCACCCCGAGGCCGATCAGCGTGAACATGTTCAGCCGCCGCCGGACGATGGAGGTCCACGCGCGCTGGAAGAAGGGCCAGGCCGCCCACACACAGACAGGCGTCGCCAGCGCGAGCTCCACCAGCACCCGTCCGCGCGCGCCGAACAGCGACGAGAAGGGCTGGCCGGGGAGCATGTCGCCCATCGCCACGATGAGGAGCGGCACGGTGAACACCGTGGCGACGAGGAACCGGCGCCACATGTCGCGCAGCTCCGGGTTCTCCTGCTCCTCCGCCGAGGGCTGCTCCGGCTCGAGCGCCATCCCGCAGATGGGGCAGGCCCCGGGCTTCGACTCGCGGACCTCGGGATCCATGGGACAGATCCACACCGTCCCCGGCTTCACCTCGGAAGGGGCGGCCGGCTCCTCGTTCCCCTGCCTGCCCAGGTAGCGCGCGGGATCGGCGACGAACCGCTCCCGGCACTTCTGGCTGCAGAAGTGGAAGGTCTCGCCCGCGTGCTCGGCGCTGCCGCCGCGTGACTGGCCCGGCGTGACGGTCATCCCGCAGACGGGATCGATGGCGGTGTCTGGCTTGCCCATGTCGTTCTCCTTCGAAGGTGGTGACTTCTAGAGGAGGACGCAGCCAGGCAGGGGGCATTACAGCTTCCGCTTCAACGGCAGCCGGCGACCAGCTCGCCTCGTTGTAGCGGCCCCTCCTTGTGTGGGCTCTGCGGAAGCTCCTTTTACAGAAGCGCCACGAAACCCGCCCCGGCCCCGGCGGACAATCCCGCCCGTGAACGCCACCTCCCATTCCTTCTTCGACCGCCTCCTGCCGCTCCTGTCGGCGAGCGAGATCGCCCGGCTCCACGGGACGCAGGGCACCATCGCCTTCCGCGTGGGGACGGCGGCGTGGACCTTCCGCTTCGCCTCGGACCGCCCGGTCGAGGCCGGCATCGATCGGGACGCGGACCTGCACCTGTGGTTCACCGAGGCCGCCTTCCTCCGGTTCCTCGACGGGACCCTGGACGTGTCCGAGGCGGTGAGGCTGGGCGCGGTGCGGGCGCGCGGTGAGCTCTCGTTGTTGCAGCGGTTCGGTCGTTTCTTGCAGCGGGGCGAGGCCGCCCTGGGATGGGAAGGTTGACGATGTCGCGGATCTCGAAGGCGGACGTGAACGGCGCGCTGGAGCGGGCGGCGCAGCGGATCATCGACGCGGCGGGTGGGGACAAGCGGGTGAGCCGCGCGGACATGAAGAACGCGCTCTCCACCCTGGAGGGGACCGAGCGCCAGCTCGTGGACGTGTTCTTCAAGTTCGTGGACCACCGGGACCACAAGCCGGGCGCGACGGTGACCGCGGCCGACGTGCAGAAGGCGCTGGCGTACGCGAAGGAGAAGATGATCGCGGCGTACGACCTCAACGCCAACGGCCTGTCCCAGGGCGAGATCGCGAAGATGTCCCTGACCGGGAGGCTGGCGGTGCAGCTCGCGAAGGAGCTGAAGACGGTGCCGCCCGCGCCGGTGGTCCAGGACGGGATGAGCTTCTACGAGCTGCGCGAGGCGGTGACGGTGGACTCGCACCGGCGCTTCACCTCGGCGGACGAGGTCAGCCCGCTGATGGCGCAGCAGTTCATTGCCGCGTGCGGGACGTCCACCTACGACCACGTGAAGACGCTCGAGGAGGCGTACGCCGCGGTGGACGGCGGCGAGTTCGTGGTGCGGACCTTCAACGATCCGGGCGACGGCAAGCGCTACGTGGCGGTGGACTACGGCGCGGGGGACAGCACCTACGGCGCGATCTTCGAGGAGGGGAGCGCGCGGCTCGCCTTCGCGATCGTGGACGGCGAGCTGCACCGCGCCGCCGAAGAGCAGACCGGCTCGCGGTAGCGCGCCCCGGATCGGAGTAGGAAGGGGGCACATGCTGCGCTCCGCCCTCTACTGCGCGGCCGCCACGGGGATGCTGGCCCTGTTCGGCTGCGAGGTCTGTCCGTACATCGAGTCGCTCGGCCAGGCCACGCTGGCGGTGCTCTTCGCCGCGTTCTTCCTCGTCGCGTGGCTCCTGCGGATCCCCCTGCACCGCGCGGTGGTGGCGCGCGCGCCGCTGCTCTCGCAGGCGCGCCGCCAGTTCCTGCTCGACCTCGGCCTGTTCGTGTCCGTGGGCCTGTGCCTGACCCTCTTCGACCGGGTGGTGTTCGGCTTCCCGCTGGCCAGCGGGCTCAAGGCCACGCTGGGCGCGGCGACGGTGGGCCTGTTCTTCGCCGCGGACAGCGCGCTGGCGAAGGAGCGCGAGGTGGCCCGCATCATCGCCCGAGGCGAGGCGGAGGCGCCGCCGGTGGAGCGGGTGTGGTCGTTGACGCGGCGGTTCACCGGGGTCGCGGTGGCGGTCGTGCTGCTGGTGGTGGTGGACCTGCTCTTCCTCTCGCTGCGCAACCTCGAGGTGCTGGCGGGGATGGAGGCCGGGGCGGTGCTGAAGCTGCGGGGGGAGATCTTCCGCGAGGCGGTCGTGGCGCTGGCCTTCTTCCTCCCGCTCACCGTCCACCTCATCTTCGCCTTCACCCGGAACCTGAAGCTCTTCCTCGCGCAGCAGCAGCGGGCGCTGGAGGAGGTGGCGCAGGGGCGGCTGGACGCGCGGGTCCCGGTGGCGAGCGCGGACGAGTTCGGACGGATCGCCTGGCACACCAACCAGATGATCGCCGCGCTGCGCGAGCGCGAGCAGGTGCGTGACCTCTTCGGCAAGCTGCTCAGCCCCGGCATCGCGCGGAGGCTGCTCGCGCAGGAGGGGGGACGGCTGGGCGGCGCGCGGCGCCAGGCGGTGGTCCTCTTCTCCGACGTGCGCGACTTCACCCGCCGCACCGAGACCTCGGAGCCCGAGGCGCTGGTGGCGGACCTGAACCGCTACTTCACCCGCATGGTGGAGGTGGTGCACCGGCACGGCGGCATCGTGGACAAGTTCATGGGCGACGGGCTGATGGCCATCTTCGGGCTCGACGGACCGGAGCACGCGGCGGCGCAGGCGGTGCGCGCGGCGGTGGAGATGCTCGATGAGGTGGAGAGCCTCAACCGCGAGGTGTCCCAGCCCTTCGCCATCGGGATCGGCATCCACGCAGGCGAGGTCGTGGCCGGCACCATCGGCTCGCCGCTGCGGATGGAGTTCACCTGCATCGGAGACGCGGTGAACGTGGCGGCCCGGGTGGAGGGGCTGACCCGGACGGTGGGCGTGCCGCTGCTCATCACCGGCGCCCTCCACGAGGCACTCGGCACCGAGGCCGCCGAGTGGCCGTTCGTGCCGTACGGGGAGCAGACGCTGAAGGGGAGGGCGGGCAAGGTGAGGGTGCTCGGCCTGGGCGCGGCGGCGCTGACGGTGAAGGCGGGTTAGGTCCCGGGCCGCTTCACGTCCGGTAGCGGTCGCGGAGGGTCAAATCGAGACCGACGATCCGATCCGCGCGGTGCTAGCTTGCGCCGCGTCCGCCAGATGGCGGGAACCCGGGGAAGCTTGACGAAGAGGGGGCGGCGTCAGTCGTGAGAGAGGTCGACAGCCCCACCGCGCTTGCCATCGCCCGGGGACTCCTCTCCCACGACCTCGACCTCGCCGAGCGGGGGGTGACGGTGGCGTCCTGCGTTCACGCCACCGTCGTGCGCCTGTGCGGGCACCTCTCGGAGGTGCTGGGGGAGGACGGAATGGCGGCCCTCTACGGCCGCGCCCTCTCCTCGACCCGGACCGACCATCCGTCGCTGTCGAGGTCCAACGGCTCCGCCGCGCCCTGGGAGGCGCTGGAGGGCGATCTGGCCCCGCTGGACCCGGAGGCTGCGCTGGCCGCGGGTGCCGCGTTGATGGCGAACCTCCTTCAGTCTCTGGCGCGCTTCATTGGTGGCCCGCTGACGGTCCGGCTCCTCCAGGACCTCTGGCCCCGGGCGCTGCTGGCCCTGCACGGATGGGAGAAGACGTGAGTGAGTCGGTGAAGATCGCAAAGATTCGCAGCGGTGTGCCGGGCCTGGACGAGATCCTCGGAGGAGGGCTGCCGGAGTATTCCTTCAACCTCATCGCCGGTGGGCCCGGCTGCGGAAAGACCACGCTGGCGCACCAGATCCTCTTCGCCAACGCCTCGGAGCAGAGCCCGGCCCTCTACGTGACGGTGGTCGGCGAGCCGGCGGTGAAGATGCTGCGCTACCAGCAGCAGTACACCTTCTTCGACGGCACGAAGGTTCCCCATCCCATCCGCTTCCTGCACCTCGGCGAGAAGGCCCTGTCGAGCGGGCTGGAGGAGGTACTGCAGACGATCATCCAGGAGGTGGAGAAGACGAGGCCGCGCCTGGTCATCGTGGACTCCTTCCGGTCGCTGTTCGATCAGCCGGAGCACGACGGCGGCAGCATCCACAGGTTCGTGCAGAAGCTCAGCCTCCACCTCACCTCGTGGGAGGCGACGACGTTCCTGGTGGGCGAGTACCCCGAGCACGATGCGGGCAAGAACCCCATCTTCACCGTGGCAGACGGCATCGTCTGGCTGAGCCAGTCCGTCACCGGCAACGCGGTCGTGCGCAAGCTGCAGGTGGTGAAGATGCGGGGACAGGGCGAGCTTCCGGGGCTGCACAGCTTCCGGATCTCCTCCGCGGGGCTGCGCGTCTTCCCCCGGCTTCCCACCATCGACCCCCTGCCGAGGACCACGTCCCCGTCCGCACCCCGCAAGAGCACGGGCGTGGCAGGGCTCGACGAGATGCTGGGCGGCGGGCTGCCGTCCGGGCACTCTGCCCTGGTGGTGGGCCCGTCCGGCTCGGGCAAGTCGATGCTCTGCAGCCAGTTCCTGCTGGAGGGTATGCAGAAGGGCGAGAACACCCTGGTGGCCCTCTTCGAGCGGCGGCCGGCGGACTTCCTGCGGACGACGTCGATGGGCCCCCGGCTGGAGGCGGAGGCGAAGGCGGGGCGGCTCACGCTGCTCTACCAGCGCCCGCTGGACCTCTCGGTGGAGGAGACCCTGGAGTCGATCCGCCACGCGGTGGTGACCCACCGGGCGGAGCGGGTGGTGATCGATTCGCTGAACGGGCTCGAGCTCGCGCTGGCGCCGGACGACCGCAAGCACTTCCGCGAGGCCCTCTACCGGATGATGGGGACCCTCGGCGACCTGGGGGTGACGGTGATGATGACCGCGGAGCTCGACGACCGGTGGACGGAGCTCCGGCTCAGCCCCCACGGCGTCTCCTTCCTTTCGGACACGCTCATCCTCCAGCGGTACATGGAGACGGGCGGCCAACTGCGGAAGGTGATGGGCGTGGTGAAGATGCGGGGCAGCGAGCACCTGACCGATCTGCGCGAGTACCACACCCGCCCCGAGGGGCTCGTGGTCGCCGAGACGCTCGGTGACCATGAGGGGATCCTCGCCGGGACGCCACGGCGCGACGGACGTCGGGAGGGCTGATGCCGGGGTCGGGGAAGGTGCCGCGAATGGAGCAGGGCGGTTCCTCCTCCTCTGCCTCGCAGTCCGAGTCCACCGAGTCGGCCCCGCGCGAGGACGTCCTCGACGAGCGGGAGGTGGCGCTCACCGCGCGCGAGGAGGTGGTCGCCCTGCGCGAAGAGGTGGTCGCCCTGCGGGAGGCCGGGGTCCTGGCGAACGAGCAGCTCACGCGGCTGTCGAACCAGCGCGAGCGCCTCCTTGCGCGGCTGCGCGCGGCAAACCAGAACCTCGTGTTCTCCGGCCTGCGCGCAGACGAGCTGGCGGCCGAGGCGGCGGCGCACGCGGCGCGGTTGACGCTCAGCGAGCAGCGGTTCCGGGCGCTGGTGGACGCCACCGCGCTCATCGTCTGGCAGGCCACCCCCGAGGGCGCCATCCGCATCGTCTCCACGTCGAGCTGGACGGAGATCACCGGCCTCGACGCGTCCGCCAACTGGCTGGACGCGGTCCCCGAAGACGAGCGGGAGGCGGTGGAGCGATCCTGGACCGAGGCCCGCCTGAAGGGCGCGGAGTGGACCGCGGAGCACCGGCTGCGGCGCCGGGACGGACGAATTTCCTGGGTCCAGTCGCGGGGCACTCCGGTGTCGGAGCCGGGCGCGCCGCCGCACGAGTGGATCGGCATGCTCGTGGACATGACGGACCGGCACCGGGTGGAAGAAGCGCGGGAGCAGTTCGTGAGCATCCTGGGGCACGACCTGCGCAGCCCCTTGAGCGCGGTACTCCTCTCGAGCTCGCGGCTTGTGGCGGATCCGAAGCTGGGCCCGGTGCAGCGGAGGGCCGCCGAGCGGATTTCGGTCAGCGCCCGGCGGATGGAGCGGATGGTGCACGACATCCTCGACTTCGCGCGTGGGCGGCTGGGGGGCGGCATCGCCGTCAACGTGAGCGAGCAGGACCTGGGAGGGATCACCACCCGGGCGCTGGAGGAGCTGCGGCTGGCGCACCCGACGCGGACCCTGAAGCTCGACCTCGAAGGAGAGCTGCGCGGGCGGTGGGATGCAGAGCGGATGGAGCAGGTGCTCTCGAACCTGGTGGGCAACGCGGTCACGCACGGAGAGGATCCGATTCGGGTGCGGCTCATCGGCAGCGGAGGGGAGGTCCGGCTCGAGGTCCACAACGCGGGGCTCCCCATCCCGCCGGACGTGCTGCCGCGCCTGTTCGAGCCCTTCCGGTCCGGCAGTAGGAAGGGGCCGGGGTTGGGCCTGGGCCTCTACATCGTGGCGGAGGTCGTGCACGCGCACGGTGGCACGGTGGAGGTGACCTCCGAGGAGGGGGACACCTGCTTCACGGCCCGCCTGCCACGCGAACGCTGAGCGGACGCCGGCGGGCACGCGTCCGTGCGCGTCACGCCACCTGTTGCGGTCCGGGCACGGGCGGGACGGGGGGAGAAGCGGGCTCCGGTCGCCGGGGGATGCCCGCGGCCGCGTAGACCGCGACCTCGTCGAGCGTCTCGTGCTCGAGGAGCTGCACGACGATCCCGTCGAGCTTGTCGCGGTGCTCGCGGAGCAGCGCCGTGGCCTTCTGGTAGCTCTCGTCCACCAGCTTGCGGGCCTCCTCGTCCACGGCCTGCAGCGTGGCCTCGCTGATCCCGGCCATGCGCGGATCGCCCTCGGGCGGGAGCACCGCCATCGGGCCGATGCGCTTCGACATGCCCCAGCGGCCGACCATCGAGCGGGCGATGCCGGTGACGTGCTGCAGGTCGCTCTCGGCGCCGGTGCTGATCACGCCGAAGACGACCTCCTCCGCCGCCATGCCGCCCAGCGCGCCGATCATCCGCCCGCGCAGGTAGCCCGCGTCGTAGCCGTAGCGGTCCTGATCCGGGGTGGAGAGCGTCACGCCGAGCGCGCGGCCTCTGGGGATGATCGACACCTTGCGCACCGGATCCGCGCCCGGCTGCAGCATGCCCAGAAGCGCGTGGCCCGCCTCGTGGTACGCGGTGCGCCGGCGCTCCTCCGGCGGCATCACCACGTTGCGCGCGGCCCCGAGCTGCACCTTCTCCAGCGCATCGGTCAGCTCGGACATCCGGATCTTCTTCTGCCCGCGCTTCACCGCCAAGAGCGCGCCCTCGTTGATGAGGTTGGCCAGCTCCGCGCCGGTCATGCCGGGCGTGGACCGCGCGAGCTGCTCGAGGTTCGCGTCCTCGCCCAGCGCCACCTTGCGCGCGTGGACCTCGAGGATCGCCTTGCGGCCCACCTGGTCCGGCGCGTGGACGGTGATCGTCCGGTCGAAGCGGCCGGGCCGCAGCAGCGCCGCATCGAGCACGTCCGCGCGGTTGGTGGCCGCCAGCACGATCACGCCCTCCGAGCCGGAGAAGCCGTCCATCTCGGTGAGGATCTGATTGAGCGTCTGCTCGCGCTCGTCGTGGCCGCCCATCGCGCGGGCGCCGCCTCGGCTGCGGCCGATGGTGTCGATCTCGTCGATGAAGATGATCGCGGGCGCGACCTTGCGGGCCGCGTCGAAGAGCTCGCGCACCCGGCTCGCGCCCACGCCGACGATCATCTCGATGAACTCGGAGGCGCTGGCGGAGAAGAAGGGGACGCCGGCCTCGCCCGCGGTGGCCCGCGCGAGCAGCGTCTTGCCCGTGCCCGGACCGCCGGCCAGCAGCACGCCCTTGGGCGCCCGGGCGCCGATCTCGGCGTACTTCTGCGGGTCGCGCAGGTAGTCGACGATCTCGGAGATCTCGTTCTCCACCTCGTCGATGCCCGCCACGTCCGCGAAGGTGACGCGCACCTTCTCCGGATCCACCGGCGCGCGCTTCTTGCCGCCCAGCATCCCGCCCGGGCCCATGGCGCCCATCGCCGACTGCTGGCGGCGGAACATCCAGAAGTAGAAGCCCACCAGGAGCATCAGCGGCCCGAAGGAGAGCAGCAGGTTCATCAGCATCCCGCGCTGGCCGACCAGCGGCGTGGCGCGCACCACCGTCCCCGAGGTGTCCAGCCGCGCCATCAGGTCGTCCTGCGCGAAGACCGGGCGCTCGGTGGAGAAGCGCTTGTAGAGCTTGCCCCTGTTCTCGGCAGCGTCCTCCGGGTCGGTTGCCTCGCCGGGCACCGGGACCGGCCGCTCCTCCTTGAGCTGCCCTTCGATGGTGTAGCCGCGCGCGAAGACCTCGCCCACGTTGCCGGCGGTCACCTGCGCGTCGAACTCGGTGTACGAGATGGGCTCGGGGCGCTTGGTGCCGTCGAACCAGGTCAGCACCGCGAAGAAGAGCGCGTAGACGAGCAGGCCCCGGAGCAAAAGCCCCAGCCAGTTGCGGCGCGGCGGCTTCGGCGGGGACGCCTTCTCCTCCTCGGGCGGAAGTCCCTCGGTGCGCCAGGGCGGCGGCGGGACGGGCCGCTGCGGCGAGTCGTTCTTGTCGCCCGCACCGTTTGCAGCGTTCGCCGCATTGGCGGCGTTCTTTGCAGGCGAAGGCGGGGCGGGGGCGTCGTGGCGCTCGGTCATTGCGGGGCGTTCCTTAACAGGGAGCCGAATCGGATTCCGGGGAAGCGCACCGGACGGGCCTCGGATTCGGGCTTGCTCCTTCGATTGCACGGCGGGTAGAACCGCGCCGTCTTCTGACCCCGTAGCTCAGTCGGATAGAGCGGCGGTTTCCTAAACCGCAGGCCACAGGTTCGATTCCTGTCGGGGTCGCTCTCTTCTCTCTCCATCTGCCGCCGCCGTGAACGTCCCCGCGCCCGTGATGGAGGTCCTCACCCGTCTCAAGGAGCGCGGCTTCGAGGCCTATCTGGTGGGCGGATGCGTCCGCGACATGGTCCGAGGCAAGCCGCCGAAGGACTTCGATCTCGCCACCAGCGCCCGGCCGGAGGAGGTCCAGGCGTCCTTCCGGAAGACCATCCCCACCGGGATCGAACACGGAACCGTCACCGTCCTTCAGCGCGGGACGCCGGTGGAGGTGACGACCTTCCGCACCGAGGGCGAGTACCTCGATTCACGCCGGCCATCCTCGGTCGCGTTCCACACCGACATCGCCCAGGACCTCTCGCGGCGGGACTTCACCATCAATGCGATGGCGTGGGACCCCACCGACGGGCCGGAGGGACGGCTCGTCGACCCCTTCGGAGGAAGGGAGGACCTGAAGGCGAAGGTCATCCGCTGCGTGGGCACAGCGCACGATCGCTTCTCCGAGGACGGGCTTCGCGCGCTCCGGGCGGTCCGGTTCGCGGCGGTGCTCGGCTTCGAGCTGGACGGGGAGACCGAGCGCGCCATCCCCGCCACGCTCCCGTCCTTCCGCCGCATCGCGCCCGAGCGCATCCGCGAAGAGCTCAACAAGCTCCTCCTCTCCGACCGCCCCCGCGAGGGTCTCCTCCTGCTGCGACGGACGGGGCTTCTGGGCACCTTCCTCCCCGAATTGGCCCCGCCGGCGACGGGTGAAGAGGACTTCGCCCTCCTCGCCGAGGCCACCGAGCGCACCCCCGCGGAGCTGGAGCAGCGGCTCGCGGTGCTGCTCCACCGTGCGAACCCGAAGGAGATCCTCCTCCGGCTGCGCTGCCCGACGAAGACCATCGAGACGACCTCGGCCCTGGTGCGGGCGCTTTCGGGGTTTGATCCGGAGGCCATGCGGTCGGACGCGGACCTGCGGCGCTTCCTCGCCCGCCTCACCCCCGCGCTCGCCGAGCCCTTCCTTGCGGTCATCGCCGGACTGCAGGGGGAGGAGGCGACCTCGGCATTCGCGGACAGGCTTCGCGCCGTCGTCGCCCAGCGCCCGCCGCTCGATGCCCGGGCGCTGGCGCTGAACGGGAACCGGATCATGGAGGTGCTCGGGGTGGGGCCCTCCCGCGTGGTGGGCGAGGCCACCCGCTTCCTCGTCCACGAGGTGCTCGAGGACCCCGGAGTCAACACTGAAGAGGCCCTCGAAGCGCGTCTTCGGGCATGGGCCCGGGGCTCTTCGCGCGGGGGCTGAAAGTTTCCCACAGGTTTTCCCACAGGGGCCTCGCCCAGAGCGTGTGGGGGCGTGGGCGCAGCCTCCCCTCTGGACCGTCCTTCAGAGTGAGGTCGTTCGAAAAGCCGAGCGAAAACGGGAGGTTGAGAGGGCATGTCCCCGGGGCACCCGAACGGGGACGAGCTGCCCTGTCAAGCCTTTCGTGAGGGTTTCAGGCCTGTGGACAACCTGTGGGGATCACCCGTAGAGAGGCAGGAATGCGGGTCGTCGTCGCCATGAGTGGAGGGGTGGATTCGTCGGCCGCGGCCGCCCTCCTGGTGGAGCAGGGCCACGAGGTCATCGGCATCACCTTGCGGGTGTGGGCCTATGAGGATTCCGCGAAATGCGGCTCCTGTTGCAGCCCCGAAGACGTGGACGACGCGCGCCGGGTGGCGGAGAAGCTGGGCATCCCGTTCTACGTGGCCAACGCGGAGGAGATCTTCCGCGAGCGCGTGGTGAACCCCTTCGTGCAGTCGTACCTCGGCGGGCGCACGCCCATCCCCTGCGTGGCCTGCAACAAGGACGTGAAGTTCGACTTCCTCCTGAAGCGGGCGAAGGCGCTGGGCGCGCGGCTGGCCACCGGGCACTACGCGCGCATCGAACGCGAAGGGGAGGGCGAGGGAGAGCGGCTGCACCTGGTGCGGGGGAAGGATCCCGCCAAGGACCAGAGCTACTTCCTCTTCACGCTCTCGCAGGCGGCGCTCCGGGAGCTGGAGTTCCCGGTGGGCGGGATGACCAAGGCGGAGGTCCGGCAGATCGCGGACCGGCACGGGCTGCCCACCACGCACAAGCCGGAGAGCATGGAGATCTGCTTCGTGCCCGATGGCGACTACGCCCGCTTCGTGGAGAAGGTCGCCGGCCCGCAGCCGAAGGGCGAGATCGTCACCCCCGATGGCCAGGTCCTCGGCGAGCACGACGGCATCCACCGCTACACCGTGGGCCAGCGGCGGGGGCTGGGCGTCTCGCATCCCCTGCCGCTCTACGTCGAGCGATTGGAGCCGCAGTCGAACCGCGTGGTGGTGGGCACCGCGGCGCAGGTGGGCCGCGAGTCCTTCACGCTCCTGCAGCCGAGCTGGGTCTCGGGCGAGGCGCCCCTGCACCGGCCGCTTCAGGTGAGGATCCGGCACCGCCACGGCGGCGCGCCGGCGGAGCTGCACCAGGAGGGTGACCGGCTGCGGGTGAAGCTGCAGGCGCCCGAACGGGCCATCGCGCCGGGGCAGGCGGCGGTGTTCTACGAGGGCGACCGCGTGCTCGGCGGGGGCTGGATCTCGTGACGGCAGGGCGGGCCGGGATGCCGCGGGTGGCGGTCGTTGCGCTGCTCGGCCCACTGCTGCTCGGCCCTCTGCTCCTGGGCGGCTGCAAGAAGGATCCGGAGACGCCCATCGCCGGGCTGCTGGCCGCGGGCGCGCCCTTGTACCTGGAGACGAAGAAGGGCGAGCGGCCGCTGGTGGTGGGCTCGCAGCTCAACCCCTCGGATCGCGTGCGGGCCTCGGGGCCGGCGGCGATCGAGTACTTCGGCGGCGCGGTGGTCTTCCTCGAGAAGGGGGACCGCGTGAGCGTGGGCCGGACGGACGAGTCGAAGCTCCTGGGCTCCAACCTCCGGGCGCGCGCGCTCAGTCAGGGGGAGCTGCGCGAGGTGCCGCAGCCGAACCGGATCGTCGCCGCACGCTATCGCTCGGTGCTCTTCACCCCCGAGAGCGCGGGCCAGAACGAGCCGTCCCAGGGCGACTACCTGCGCGCGTTCTTCACGCCCAACGGGATCGAGAAGCTGCAGGCCTCGGGCGCGAGACGCGAAGGTCCCCGCAACGAGCTTCTGCCGCCGCCGCTTCGGGTGAAGGTGCCGCACGTGCGCGCGGAGCCGCTGGGCGAGGGCGGCCACACCCTCGAGGTGCGCCGGGGCTGGATCGTCGCCGAGACCGACGAGCTGGTCACCGCGGTGCTCGAGGAGGACGAGACCTACGATCTCGGCCGGACGGTGCGCCTGCTGGTGCCGGACGGGTCGCGGGCAAGGCTCACGCTCCGGGACGGGCGACAGCTCCAACTCAAGGGGCCGTCGGACGTGGCGCTCCGTTGACTGAAGAGCAGTTGTGCTAGCGTCCCGCGGCTCTGTCGGAGGGACGATGCACCTGTGGAAGTCCGTAGCGGTGGTGGTGATGTTCGCGGCGGCGGGAACGCTCGGAGGGTGTGGCGGACCGGAGGAGCACGCGCACGACGCGGGCACCGGGACCGATGCGGGCACCGGGCAGGACGGCGGCGGACATGAGCACGACGCAGGCGCCACCGACGCGGGCGAGACCGAGGACGCGGGGATGGACGCCGGCACCGACGCGGGCACCCAGCCCCCGGTCAGCTTCCGGAACGACGTGCAGCCCATCTTCAATGCGCTCTGCATCGGCTGCCATCCGGGGACCGGCGGGTTCTCGCTGACGGCGGCGAGCGCCTACAACCAGATCGTGGGCGTGGACATGGTCGGCGCCTGCCGGCAGATGGCGCGCGTGCAGCCGAACGATCCGGACAACAGCGGGCTGTACCGGCGGGTCACCGGCAACACCTGCGGCGCGCGGATGCCGACCAGCGGAGCGCCGCTCACCCCGCAGCAGCAGGCCACCCTGCGCACCTGGATCTCCGAAGGCGCGCGGAACAACTGAGCCCGCCGGGCGCCGCGGGCGGCAAGGAGAGACGGTGACGAAGAGCGAGCTGGTCGAACACATCGCCGGGCGCCTGCCGCATCTCCCGCGCCAGAAGCTCGAGCGCATGGTGAACGCCGTGTTCGAGGCGATGGTCACCGCGCTGCAGCGTGAGGAGCGCATCGAGATCCGCGGGTTCGGCTCCTTCGCGGTCCGCGTGCGGGAGGCGCGCGAGGCCCGGAACCCGCGCACCGGCGAGAAGGTCCAGGTCCCCAGGCGGCTCACCCCCACCTTCACCGCCGGCAAGGAGCTGCGGGACCGGCTCAACCGGAACCTGGCGGAGGGACTGGCGGCGGACGGCTCGGCGGTGGGGATCGCGCAGGCCTCCATCCAGCGCGCGCCCGAGGCCACGGTGACGACCGGAGCCGAACCGTCGCCAGCGCCGGCGGAGACGTCTGCACCGGAGACGCCGCCGCTCGACCTCGTGGTGACCCCGAACTGAAGGAGGCGCACGCGGTGCACGGGGACACGCTCGAAGCCGCGCTGGCCGTCACCGCGTTCGCGGCGCTCTCCGCGTTGGTGCTGGTGCTCTCGCGCAAGGGGCGGACCGAGGACCGGGCGCGCGCCTATCTCGCCGGCGTGACCTACGTGCTGACGGACGACGCGGACGCTGCCATCGCCGAGCTCTCGCGGGCGGCCCAGCTCTCGTCGCAGACGCTGGAGACGTACTTCGCGCTGGGCGCGCTCTTCAGCCGCAAGGGCGATCACGCGCGGGCGATCCGGCTCTACCAGAACATGCTCTCCCGCCCTGCGCTGTCGCCGGAGGTGCGCCGGCGGGTGATGCTCGCGCTCGGGCAGGACTTCCGGCGCAGCGGGCTTCGCGACAAGGCGGAGGAGGTCCTCGGGAGGCTGATCGTGCTCGAGCCGGAGCTGGACGAGGCGGTGGTCGCGCTGCGGCAGCTTCACGAGGAGGCGGGCGCCTTCCTCAGGGCGGCGGAGCTGCAGTCACGCCTGGTGGCGCGGACGGGGCGAGGCCGGGATGTCCTCGCGCACCTCTGGGCCGCGCACGCGCAGGGGCTGCTGCGGACGGCCCCCATCGAGGCGGTCGAGGCCGCGCGAAAGGCCCACGCGCTCCGGCCGGAGGGCGCGCATCCGCCGTACGTGCTCGCGCAGGCGCTTCTGGCGAGCGGGGAGGCGAAGGAGGCCGCCGGTCCGCTGCAGCAGGCGCTGACCCTGGAGCCGGAGCTCGCCCCGGGCGCGGCAGGGCTGCTGCTCACTGCGATGGGGTCGCGCGAGGCGATAGGCTTCCTCGAGTCCCGGGTGGCGGTGCCGGACGAGAGCCAGGCGGCCTATGCGCTGGCGCTCGCGCGGTGCCACCGGGAGCTTGGGCGCCCCGAGGCGGCGATCCGCCTTCTGCGCCGGGTGATGGAGGCGCGGCCGTGGCGGTGGGACGCGCGGCGCGAGCTGGGGGCGTTGCTGCTCGAGCAGGATCGCTCCGAGGAGCTGCGGGTGGAGTACGAGGATCTGCTCAACCGGCTGGGGGATCCGGTGATGGGCTTCGCCTGCGGGCAGTGCGCCCAGAAGCTCCCCGAGCACGCCTTCCGCTGTCCCGCCTGCGGAACCTGGGACGCGGTGCGTCGCGAGCCGCCGCGGGCAGGCCTGACGCCTGTGCCACCGTCGGCTCCGGCCCGGTCCGGCCCTCGCGAAATTTGACCGTCGATCTTCGCGACCCTACGGTGCCCCGGCAGGCGCTACAGGACGGGATCATGCGCGACAGCCATCGGATGAAGGAGAAGTGGGACCTCTCGCTGGACAGCCGGCAGGTGGTCAGCATGGCCATCGGCGCGATCGTGGTGCTCGGCGCCGTGTTCGTGCTCGGGGTGGTGGTGGGGAAGGGGCTGGCGTCCTCGGATGAAGTGCAGGATGCGCCGGACCTGCTCACCGCGCTCGACCAGCGGGCGAAGGTCAACCTCACCTTCCAGGACGAGCTCACGCGCAAGGTGACCCCGCCGCTCGAAGCGCCGAAGCCCGTCCCGCCTCCGGTGGCCGTCGTCGTTCCGGCCGCGGCGCCGCCCGCCGCCCCGCCCGCCACGCCTGCGGTTGCCGCTGCGCCGGCAGCCACCGCGCCTGTGCCTCCGCAACCGGCACCGCCTGCACCTGTCGCGGCTGCCGCACCGGCCGTGGCTTCAGCGCCGGCTGCCCGTGACGCCGACACCGGGCCCACGCCCACCCGCAGCGCGAGCCTGAAGGACGCCTTCGCCCGGGTGAACAACCCCGCGCCGCCGAAGCCGCCTGCGGACGCGAACCCGGAGGGCACGTTCACGCTGCAGCTCGCCGCCAGCCAGGACCGCGCCGAGGCCGACCGCTTCGTGGCCCGCCTTCGCGAGCGCGGCTACGCGCCGTATGTCGTCACCGCCGACGTGGCGGGGAAGGGCACCTTCTTCCGCGTGCGCATGGGCTCGTTCGGCGACCGCGAGGCGGCGCAGCGCTACCTCGCCGACTTCAAGCGCGAGACGAAGATGGATGGGTTCGTCGCGGTGAAGTGAGCTACCCGCGCCCGCGCCCGGCGAGGAACGCGAAGAGCGCTTCGAGCACGAAGGGGCTCTCGTAGAGATCGTTGTGGCGCCGCCGTCGACGGTGATGAGCCGGGCATCGGGGAAGGTCTGCGAAGAGGCCTGGGCGCACGCGCGCCTACTGCTCACCTTCCGGGTTCCGGGTCCAGCGATCCACGGTGCCGTCCCCGTCGAGGTCCTCGCCGATGCGGTCCACCTGGTCGTTCTCCCAGTACTCCCAGTAGTCGACCTTGCCGTCGCCGTTGGTGTCCTTCTCCTTGCGCACGATCTTCCCGCGCTCGAAGTGGATCCACAGGTCGGTGCGGCCGTCGTAGTCGAGGTCGCGCTCCTTCCGGACGATGATCCCCTTGTCGTAGAAGTTCTGCTGGTCCACGCGACCGTCGAAGTCCAGGTCCAGCAGCTCGCGGATCACCTGCTCGCGCTCGTCGTAGAAGCGGACGATGTCCACCTTGCCGTCCCAGTTGATGTCCAGCTCCTTGCGGACGAGCTGATCGATCTTCCGGCCCTCGGCGTCGGTGCCTTCGCGGGTGAAGCTGAACACGTCGGGCTTGCCGTCCTTGTTCAGGTCGTGCTGGGTGACCTGCTCGTCGCCCCCGCGAGGCTGCTGCATCGGCTGACCGCCGGCGCTCGCCTCCGGATCCTTCTCGCCCCGAACCACTCGTCCGTCCGCCGATCCTCCGCAGGCCATCAGCCACGCGGTGAGGACGAGCAGCGCGCCAGAGACGATCTTCATGGCCGGACACTCTAACCCGCCCACTTCACGCGGGGCGCGTTCTTTGACGGGCACCATATGTCGCCATAGGGTCACATACAGCCATGGCGCGAAAGAAGATCAGCACCACCATCTACATCACGCCGGAGCAGAACGATCTCCTGAAGCTTCTCAACAGCAAGACGAAAGTTCCTGTCGCCGAGTACATCCGGCAGGGGATCGACCTTGTCCTGGAGAAGTACAGGGATCAGCTTCCCGGTCAGGCCTCTTTCGACGAGCTTTGATCATGAAGACCTTCTCCGGCGCACGCATCGCCGTCCTCGGTGGTGCGGGCTTCCTCGGATCCAACCTCTGCGATCGCCTCCTCGATGACGGGGCCGCGGAGGTGGTGGCGATCGACAACCTCATCACCGGCAACCTGCGGAATGTGGAGGCCACGCGGCGCCGGAAGGGATTCTCCTTCGTCCAGCACGACGTGGTGCAGCCCATCCCGTGGGAGGGCCGGTGCGACTTCGTCTTCAACATGGCCTCGCCGGCCTCGCCCATCGACTACGCGCAGCTTCCGATCGAGACCCTGCGCGTGGGCTCTTTGGGCACCGAGAACGGGCTTCTGCTCGCGGAGCGGACCTCTGCGCGGTTCCTTCAGGCGTCCACCTCGGAGATCTACGGGGACCCGCTGGTGCACCCGCAGCGCGAGGACTACTGGGGCAACGTCAACCCCATCGGCCCGCGCGCGGTCTACGACGAGGCCAAGCGCTACGGGGAGGCGATCGTCTCTGCGTACCGGCGCTCGCGGGGCGTGAGCACGCGCATCGTCCGCATCTTCAATACCTACGGCCCGCGGATGCGCCTTCAGGACGGGCGCGTGGTGCCCGCGTTCATCGGCCAGGCGCTGCGCGGCGAGGACTTCACCGTCTTCGGCGACGGGAAGCAGACGCGCTCGTTCTGCTACGTGTCGGATCTGATCGACGGCATCTGCCGGCTGATGCTCTCGGACGTGGAGGAGCCGGTGAACATCGGCAACCCGCGCGAGATGACGGTGCTCGAGTTCGCCGAGGCGGTGCGCGCGGCGGCGGGCGGCGGCGGGCGGATCACCTTCAAGCCCTTCCCCGAGAACGATCCGAAGCAGCGCAGGCCGGACATCACCCGCGCGCGGGAGCTTCTGGGCTGGGAGCCGAAGGTGGCGCTCGAAGAGGGTCTCGCGCAGACCATTGCGTGGTTCCGTGCGGTTGTCGGAGCGGCCTCGGGTGCATAACCCACGCCGGCCACTGCAAGACCGAAAGAGAGAGAGGGCAGGGACGTGAAGATTCTGGTGACCGGCGGGGCGGGATTCATCGGCTCGCACGTGTGTGACGTGTTCGTGGGCAAGGGCCACGAGGTGATCGCGCTCGACAACCTCTCGAGCGGCCGGAAGGAGAACCTCGACGCGCGCGTGAAGCTGGTCGAGCTCGACATCCGCAGCCCCGAGGCGGCGACCTTCATCGAGCAGCAGGCGCCGGACGTCATCTGCCACCTCGCCGCGCAGATGGACGTGCGCCGGTCGGTGGAGGACCCCCGGTTCGACGCGGAGGCGAACATCCTCGGGATGCTCAACCTGCTCGAGGCCGCGCGGAAGGTGGGGGTGAAGAAGTTCATCTTCAGCTCCACCGGCGGCGCCATCTACGGGGAGCAGGACGCCTTTCCCGCGGACGAGTCCCACGCCACCCGGCCGGTCTCGCCCTACGGCGTCTCCAAGGCGTCCGGTGAGCTCTACCTGGGCTACTACCGCGCGCAGTACGGGATGCCGTACGTGGCGCTCCGCTACGCGAACGTCTACGGCCCGAGGCAGAACCCGCACGGCGAGGCTGGCGTGGTGGCGATCTTCAGCCAGCGGCTGGTCTCCGGGCGCGGCTGCACCATCTACGGCGACGGCGGGCAGACGCGGGACTTCGTCTTCGGGCCGGACGTGGCGCAGGCGAACTTCCTCGCCTTCGAGCGGGACTTCGTGGGCGCGGTGAACATCGGCACCGGGATCGAGACGGACATCAAGCAGCTCTACCGGGGGCTCGCGGACGCGGCCGGGGTGGCGCGCGATCCGGAGTTCGCGCCGGGCAAGCCGGGCGAGCAGCGCCGCAGCGTGATCGACAACGCGCTGGCGAAGAAGGTGCTCGGCTGGGCGCCGAAGGTCGGGCTGAAGGAGGGGCTCGGCAAGACCATCGAGTGGTTCCGCGCGGACGCCGAGCGCGGCTCCGGCGGCAAGGCAAACCACGCGTAGAGAAGGGCGCGTTCACCGGGCGGGCAGCCATGGCTGCTCACGCGCGCTCAGCATCACCTTTGTACCCGCGGGGGCCGGGGTGTGTTACGCACGCTCGCCCCGCCCACTGGGGCGCCCCGAGCATGCCTGCAGATAACGCCCACATCCGCAACTTCAGCATCATCGCCCACATCGATCACGGGAAGTCCACGCTGGCGGATCGCCTGCTGGAGTTCACCGGGACGGTGACCTCCCGCGAGTCGAAGGACCAGTTCCTCGACAACATGGCGCTCGAACGCGAGCGCGGGATCACCATCAAGGCGCAGTCGGTGCGGATGCCGTACAAGGCGAAGGACGGCAAGACCTACATCCTGAACCTCATCGACACGCCGGGACACGTGGACTTCGCCTACGAGGTCTCCCGGTCGCTCGCCGCGTGCGAGGGCGCGCTGCTGGTGGTGGACGCCACCCAGGGCGTGGAGGCGCAGACGCTGGCGAACGTCTACATGGCGCTCGACCACGACCTCGAGATCGTCCCCGTCATCAACAAGGTGGACCTGCCGTCCGCGGACGTGCCGCGGGTGCGCGAGGAGATCGAGGACGTCATCGGCATCGACGCGTCGTACGCGGTGCCGGCCTCGGCGAAGGAGGGCATCGGGATCGAGGACATCCTCGAGTCGGTGATCCAGCGGGTGCCGCCGCCCACCGGGGATCCGAGCGCGCCGCTCAAGGCGCTGGTCTTCGACTCCTGGTACGACAACTACCGCGGCGTGGTGATGCTGGTGCGCGTGCTCGAGGGCACCCTGCGCAAGGACCAGCGCATCATGCTCTGGAGCAACAAGAAGAAGTTCGAGGTGCAGGAGCTCGCCTTCTTCAGCCCCAAGGCGCGGCCGGCCCCGCACATCATCGCGGGCGAAGTGGGCGTGCTGGTGGCCAACGTGAAGGAGCTCGCGGACGCGAAGGTCGGCGACACCATCACCGAGGAGCTGCGGCCCACCGAGAGCCCCTTCCCCGGCTTCAAGGAAGTGAAGCCGATGGTGTTCAGCGGCGTCTTCCCCATCGACTCGGCGGACTACGAGGACCTCAGGGACGCGCTGCACAAGCTGAACCTCAACGACTCGGCGTTCACCTACGAGCCGGAGACGTCCACCGCGCTCGGGTTCGGGTTCCGGTGCGGCTTCCTCGGGCTGCTGCACATGGAGATCGTCCAGGAGCGGCTGGAGCGCGAGTACAACCTCAACCTCATCAGCACCGCGCCGTCGGTGGTCTACAAGGTCTTCGACTCGCAGGGCGCGATGACCATGGTGGACAACCCGGCCAAGCTGCCGCCCACGCAGAACATCGAGC
>CAZCWA010000014.1:0-6281 GCA_964502265.1 uncultured Myxococcaceae bacterium
GCCCGCTCAGCGCGGAGTGGTGGGGAGGCGTGCTGTTCGTCGTGGCGATCGTCCTCGGCGTGGGGGCGCCGCTGGCCGCGCTGTGGGGCTGGAGCCCGTCGGTGGCGCTTCCCGGCTGGTCCGTCGGACTCGGTCTCGTCCTCTACGGGCTCGGTGTGGCGGGCACGCTGGCGGCGCAGCTCGGGATGGGGTCCTCGTGGCGCATCGGCGTGGACGAGAACGAGCGGACCGCGCTCGTCACCGGCGGCCTCTTCGGGGTGGTCCGCAACCCCATCTTCTCGTTCCTGCTGGTGACCGCGACGGGGCTTGGGCTGCTGGTGGCGAATGCCGTCTCCGCCCTGGCGGTGGCCGTGCTGCTCGTCGCCGTGGAGCTTCAGGTCCGGCGTGTCGAAGAGCCGTACCTCCTGCGCACGCACGGCGCCGCGTACGCCGGCTACGCGGCGAGGGTGGGCCGCTTCCTCCCCTTCCTCGGGACGCTGCGCACGGACCGGAAATATACTGCCTGAATCCGTGGCGAGAGCCGTCGCTGGCCCAGCGCGGTTCAGTAGTGCGGCGGCTTCTCCTGCCGGTTGGCGTCCACCAGGCCGGGATCGCCCTCCAGCTTCTGCTGGAGCGAGTGCACCTCCGACTGCAGCCGCTCGATGGTGCGCTGCTGCGCATAGAGCACGTCCGACAGTTCGCCGAGCAGGTGCTGCTGCTCGGTGAAGCGGATCTCCAGTTCGACCAGCCGCTGCTCGGTGTCGCTCGTCACGCGCCCCCTCTATCCCAGATCGCGTGCTATGGCGCCGCCCATGCACGGGCTCCGGACAATCGAAGACGGTCTCTGGGTCGTGGACTCCCCTTTCAGCGTCGGCCCCATCGCGCTCGGCGCGCGCACCTCGATCCTGCGGCTGGGCGACGGGGGGCTGCTCCTCATCTCGCCGTCCAAGATGGAGGACGCGCTCCGCAACGAGGTGGCCGCGCTCGGTCCGATCCGTGCGCTCGCGGCGCCGAACCTCTACCACCACCTCTTCCTGGGCCAGGCTTCGCGGGCGTGGCCGCAGGCGCAGGTCCTGATGCCGCCGGGCCTTCAGGAGAAGCTCCGCAAGGCAGGGCGCGAGGTGCGGAAGGACGCGGTGTTGGGCGAGGCGCAGCCGGAGGTCCTCCACGGCGCGGTGGACACGATCCGGATCGAGGGCGTGCCGAAGCTGGAGGAGATCGCCTTCCTCCACCGTCCCACGCGGACCCTCGTGCTCACCGACGTCGCGTTCAACATCCACAGCGCGCCGAACTTCACCTCGCGCGCGTTCTTCGGCCTGTACGGCGCGTGGAAGAAGTTCGGGCCCACGCTCTCTGCCCGGATGATGATCAAGGACCGCAAGGCCGCGCGGGCGTCACTCGATCGGATCCTCGCCTGGGACTTCGATCGCGTGATCGTCGCGCACGGCGACGTCCTCGAGACCGGTGGCAAGGACAGGCTCCGGGAAGCCTTCACATGGCTGAAGGGGTAGGACCTCGGCGCGAGGTGCATTGCGCGGACGCCATCGGCTGGCTTCAGGGACATGCTGGGCCGCTCGCCGGCTGCTCGTTCATCACCTCGCTGCCGGACGTCTCGGAGCTGCCGCACCTGGGCGGCGTGGCGGGCTGGTCGCGCTGGTTCGAGGAGACCGCCGGTCTGGTGCTCTCCCGCACGCCCGATGATGGTGTGGCGATCTTCTTCCAGTCCGACGTGAAGAAGGACGGTGAGTGGATCGACAAGGGGTTCCTCGTCAGCCGCGCCGCCGCCAACGCGATCGGCTTCCGCACCGTCTTCCACAAGATCGTCTGTCGCAAGCCGCCGGGGACGCTCACGCACGGCCGGGCTGCGTTCTCGCACCTGCTCGCGTTCTCCCGGGGGGTGAAGCTGGATCTCGCCAGAGCGCTGCCGGACGTGCTGCCCGAGGCTGGACCTTCTCCCTGGACGCGCGGGATGGGCGTGGAGGCGTGTCGGCTCGCGTGCCGCTTCGTGCGCGACTCGACCACAACGCGCACGGTGGTCGATCCCTTCTGCGGACTCGGCTCGGTGCTGGCGGTGGCGAACGCGGAGGGCCTGGACGCCATCGGGGTGGAGCTGTCACCGAAGCGCGCGCGTCGGGCCAGAGCGCTGGACTTGCGGGATCTGACGGCGCCATAGGATCCGGCACCGCCCGGGAGGGGCCACGCGCCTGCCTTCCTGCTAGGCTGCCGGGTCATGCCACGCGCCATCCGCACAGCGTTGGTCTTCGCGATCGGGTGCGTCCTCCCGGTGTTGCCGGGTTGCATGGGCGCAGGGGATGCGCAGGTGGACGAGCCGGTCCGCCAGGGCCCCACGGGCGAGCTGGCCTGCGCGCCCGAGCCGCCACCCGCCACGCCGACCCGCCTTCTGACGCGCCAGGAGTACGACAACACCGTTCGCGATCTGCTCGGCGACACCTCCCGTCCGGCGGCGAAGTTCCCACCGGAGCCGCGCGTGCTCGGCTTCGAGAACAACGCCGGCGCCCACCGGGCCAACCCCCTGCTGGTGTCGGCGTACCTCGACGCGGCGGAAGCGCTGGCCGCACGTGCCATGGAGGAGCGGCGCGACGTGCTGGTGCCGTGTGATCCCGCGGTCGTCGGGGAGGCTGCGTGCGGCGCCGAGTTCCTCGACCGACTCCTCACGCGCGCGTTCCGCCGCCCGCCAACAAATGAAGAGCGTCAGAGGCTCTCGGACTTCTTCGAGAAGGTCCGCACCGAAGAGGCGAGCTTCGACACCGCGGTGGAGTGGACGCTGCAGGTGGTGCTCCAGGCGCCGCAGTTCCTCTATCGCACCGAGGCCGGCGGGCGCGATGGCACCGACGCAGAGGGGCTCCTCTTCGACCCGTACGAGCTGGCATCGCGGCTCTCCTACTTCCTCTGGGCGTCCATGCCGGACGACCTGCTGCTGGAGGCGGCGGGCTCGGGTGGGCTCGACACGCGCGAGGGCGTGATGAAGCAGGCGCGGCGGATGCTGGCGGACCCGCGCTCGGCTCAGTCGGTGCAAAGCTTCTTCCGTCAGTGGCTCCACCTCGATGGAATGGAGAAGATCGAGAAGGTCTCGTTGGAGGACGACGCGGCGGTCGCCCTCGGTTGGAAACGCGGCACCGAGCGGTTCATCGAGTCGGTGTGGCAGGGCTCGGGCAGGCTGTCCGACTTCCTCACCCAGCCGGTCTACTTCGTGGACGCCGCCACCGCTCCGCTCTACGGGGTGGAGGCGCCGGAAGGTGAGGCGCTGCAGCGCATCGAGGCCCCGGGTGAACGCGCGGGCCTGCTCACCCAGCCGGGGCTGATGGCGCTGCTGTCGGGCTCGCGTGAGTCCTCGCCCATCATGCGCGGCGTGTTCGTGCGTGAGCGGCTGCTCTGCCAGCACCTCGCCGCACCGCCGGCGGACGTGCCCCTCATCCCTCCGGACCCCGACCCGAACGCGACCACTCGGGACCGCTTCGCCGAGCACACGAGCAACCCGTCGTGCGCGGGCTGCCACCAGCTCATCGATCCGCTGGGCTTCGGCTTCGAGCAGTACGACGAGCTGGGCCGGTTCCGCACGACCGAGAACGAACTGCCGGTGGACGCCTCGGGCAGCGTGACGAAGGTGAACGACGAGGCGCTGGTGGGCGCGTTCGACGGCGCGGTGCAGCTCGCCGAGCGGATGTCGCAGAGCGCGCTGGTACACGACTGCGCGGCGCTGCAGATGTACCGCTTCGCGCTCGGGCGGCTGGAGGCGAAGGCCGACACCTGCGCGCTGCAGGAGATCCAGACACGCTTCCGCGAGTCCGGCGGCGACTTCCGCGAGCTGCTGGTGGCGGTGGCGGCATCCCACGCCTTCCGCACGCGCGCCTTGCCGGCCTCGATGCAGGGGGCGGGAGCCGGGGAGGCGCAGCGATGAGCGTACGGATGACGAGGCGCAGCCTCCTCAAGGGCGCGGCCGGACTGACCCTCGCGCTGCCTCTGCTGCCGTCGCTGCAGGCGCGCGCGCAGTCACAGCCCGTCTACCCGAAGCGGTTCATCGTCTTCTTCCACCCGAACGGGGTGCTGCCGTCGCACTGGTATCCGGCGTCGGCGGCGACCGAGAGCGACTTCACCTTCGGGCCCAGCCTGCAGCCGCTCGAGCCCTTCCGGGAGCACGTGCTGCAGCTCGTGGGGCTCGGTCTCGAGTGCGCGGCCCCCGGGCCCGGCGAGCCGCATCAGCGCGGGATGGGGGCGCTGCTCACCGGGTGGCACCTCAACGAGGGCAACATGGTCGGCGGCGACGGCTCCCTGGCCGGCTGGGCGAAGGGCATCTCGATCGACCAGCGCATCGCACAGGTGCACGGCGCGGACACCAAGCTGGGCTCGCTGCTGCTCGGCATCCGGTCCAAGGGCGGCGACGTCCGGCACCACCTCTCCTACGCCGGCGACAACCAGCCGCTGCCGGTGATCGACGATCCGATGCAGACGTGGAACCGCGCGTTCGCGGAGTTCACCGGCTCGGATCCGGAGGCGCTGCGCATCCGGCGGCGGCGGGGCTCGGTGCTGGACGCGGTGCGCGGACAGTTGGCGGAGCTCCAGAAGCGGCTGCCGGTCGAGGAGCGCGTGCAGCTCGACCAGCATCTCGAGCTGGTGCAGGACCTCGAGCGGCGGCTGGCGGCGACCACCAACGGCGAGCTGTGTGAGCGGCCGCCGGTCCCCTCGACGATGGCGCCCGACAGCGCGACCACCATGCCGGACGTCTCGCAGCTCCAGATCGACCTGCTGGTGATGGCCATGGCGTGCGACATCACGCGGGTGGGGTCCCTGCAGTTCTCGCAGGCGCAGAACCACATCAACTTCCCCTGGCTCGACAGCCAGTGGGATGGGCACGCGCTGTCGCACCTGGGCTCGAGCGATCCGGCGCGGCAGGAGATCGCCCTGCGCGACCACTGGTATGCAGAGCGGTTCGCGTACCTCCTCGGCCGCCTGAAGGCGATCCCCGAGGGCGACGGCACCATGCTCGACCACACACAGGTCCTCTGGTGCAACGAGCTGTCGGAGGGCTACACGCACAGCCTGAGGGGCATGCCGTTCGTGCTCGCGGGCGGGGCGGCGGGCTTCCGGAACGGGCGCTGCGTCCGGTACCAGGGTGCGTCGCACTCGGCGCTGCTGTTGTCGATCCTGCGCGGCTTCGGCATCGACGATCCCACCTTCGGCAACCCGGACTTCCACAAGGGCGAGCTGGGCGGGCTCACCTAGGGCACGTCAACGTCCGCCGAGTCGCGTCTGGCCCACGAAGGTCGGCCGGCCTCCCGCCCGCAGCTCTTCCTCCCACGCCGAGAGCCGCGCGCCGCCCATCTTCCACAGCGACCGCGCGCGCTCGAGCAGGTCCAGCACCGCCGCCCGCTCTCCGCGCTCCAGCAGCCGCGCCGCCAGCGACATGTCCGGACCGAAGGACTCGAGCCTGGGCGTGGAGGGCACCTCGACCGCCGAGCGCAGGTGCCGCTTCGCCGCCGGCAGCTCCTCCGCGTCCAACGCCGCGTGCCCCAGCACCAGGTGCGCGAGGTGCATCGCGTCTCCGGGCCCGGGCGGGTGCGCGATCACGTCCGGGTCGTTGCACAGCGCGAGCAGCATGTGCGCGCCCTCCTCTGCGCGGGCTCGTGCGGCAGGCTCCGTGCGGGCAGCACCGAAGGCAACCTCCACCAGCTCCGCCAGCGCCTCCAGCCGCTCGCAAGGGGTCTCCGCCTCCGCCACCACGCGCTCGAGTTCCTCCAGCGGGCGCCTCTCCTGCGGCTCGTTGACGTGCAGCGGATAGTCGAGCGGGAACGCCGCCCAGAACGCCGGATCGACGAGCTGGAGCCGGTAGCGCAGCTGCTCCGCAAAGGGCCGATCGAGCTGCGAGAAGAACCGCGCTGCGTGCGCGAGCACCTTCGCGTCACGCGGCATCGCCTCCACGTTCGCGCGCCAGAGCTGTCCTGCATGCGCGGCCGCGCCTTCGTCCGGAGGGACGCCGAATGGCGTGGCCAAGACCTCCGCATGCGGCGCGTGCGCAATCAGATGGAGCACGTGCAGTGACGCCTCCAGCGCGTGCTGCGGGGAATCCAATGCAGCCTGCGCGTGCCACACGAGCAGCCGCGTCCGCGCCGCCACGTCATCGGGGTGACTGCGCAGGTGCGACTCGAGCGCCCGTGCCTGCGGCTCGTCGAGGAGGAAGCCTGCGATCAGATCGTCTGCGTTCTCGGACATCCTTCAGCGGCTCAGATTGTGTCTGCCGGATCGGGCGGGGCGGGGACCAGCGGCGGATCCGACGGGCCCTCGGA
>CAZCWA010000014.1:6381-22797 GCA_964502265.1 uncultured Myxococcaceae bacterium
CGCCCTCCCCTTCTGGCGCTTCCGCCTTCGGCATCGGCTTCAGCGGTCGGCCCGTCGCCTGCGCCAGCCGCTCCACCGACCGCACCGTCGCCTCCCTCAGCGCACCTGCGGCCACCGCCGAGACCATCGGGCGATCCTTGAGGCCGGCGAAGACCGCGAAGGGCTCGGACGAGGCAGTGAGCCGGTCCCGCCAGAGTTCGTTCCCGTGGTCGTCCCACGCAAGCACGTGGGTGAGCATGTCGATGCGGCCCTGACCGAACCCGAGGTGGAGTCCCGCGTCGAGCCGCGGCCAGCCGTAGACGGCGACGACGAGGTCGGCCCCGCCGACACAGGTGGCGAGCCCCGACACGTTCCGCCCGGTGAGCTGCACGCGCGCGAGTCCCTTCGCGGTGGTCCCGCTCTCGATCTTCGACGCCGGCAGCCGGTGGTAGAAGCCGCAGCCGGCGACCGCCGAGGTGGGGACGACCTCGAAGCCCGCCGCCGATAGCGCGTCCACGAAGGCGGCGTGCGCGGAGTCCACCTCATCGAGGCGCATCGGCACGCCGAAGCCCCGCACGGGCTCCGACTGGAAGGAGACGATCGCCACCCGCGTGCGCGACGAGAGCGCGTCCGGCTTCACCCGCGGCCAGCCCGCGCAGCCGGTCACGAGGGCGGCGGCCACGACGATGCCCGGCACGAGTCGCATGGACGAGCGGCGCGGGCTCACTTCCACCTCTTGAGCGAAGTCATCAGGCCCTCACGATGCACCACGTCCTCCACCCGAAGCACGTCCGGCTCGAGCCGGAACAGCATCCGGTGGTGGATGCCGATGCGCGCGGAGAGCAGCTCCTTCACGCCCTGCAGACGCTTCGCCTCGCCCCACGCCGCGGGCTCGCCGGTGGCCAATGCCGTCGCCCTGGCGATCGCCGCGCGGCTGATGCGCAAAGGCAGCTCCTCGAGCGAGGCGCGCGCGGCAGGACCGAACTCGGGGAAGAGCAAGCCCACCGGACGCTGGCCCTCGTCGAGCGACTCCTCCCCGGGCTCCTCCCCCTCGCGCGAGGCGTCGTCCGTGCCGTCTGCGCTGGCGCCGCGTGTGCCCTCGCTGCCCACCTGCTCCAGCGCGTGCCGCAGCTCCGCGCGCTCGCGGTTGCCCTCGGCGATGAGCCCCTTGAGTTCCTCTACCTTGGCGCGCAGCCGCTTCTCCGCCTCCACGTCCCGCGCCGGACGCCCTCCCCCGTCCGGGCTCGATGGCGCCGCCGCGACCTCGACCTTCGCCACCTCGAGCTGCTTCTGGAGCGCCTCTATCCGTCCCGTCGCATCCTCGAGCTGCCGGCGGAACTCGGTCGCCTTCGCCTCCGCCTGCTTCCGGTCGCGGAAGGCGGCAGTGCGCGCGAGCCGCTCGGTGCGCCTGGCGTCCGGGTCCTTCGCGTAGAGCCGATAGAGGTCCTCCGCGGGCTCGGTCCCCTTGATGCTGAGCTGCTTACGGACCGCCCTCACCGACTGCAGCAGCGCCTGCGCGTCGGAGAGGCGTTCGCGCGAGAGGGCGCCCCGCGCGGCCACGATGCCCAGGGAGGGCGCGCGGCGCAGGAGCAGGAACGCCAGCTCGGAGAGGTACTCGTGCTGCGGATAGAGAAGGCCCGTGTCCGCCAGCGCGTTGAGCTTCTGGAGGAGCTCGGAGGGCTGCTTGAGCAGCTCGAGCTCGATCTCGTCGGAGGGGAAGACGAGGGACTTGTCCTTCACCAGCGCGAGCTGCCGCTCCGCCACCGCCACGCGATCGCCGTCGATGGCGTAGTGCATGACGTCCAGCCGGTAGTCGTCGATGGTCGACTTCTCCGGCAGGTCCTTCCGCTCCGCGAGCACCGTCAGCGCGCGCTCGGCGCGATCCCAGCGGCGCAGGTCCACGAAGCGGTAGAGCGCCTCGATGAGCGGCGAGGTCCGCAGCTCGGTCAGCTCCAGCCGCACGAGATCCTGCACGCGCAGCTCGGCCACCTGCTCGGGCGAGAGCACCCGGGTCGCCGCCCGGAGCTGCTCCCTGGGCGACTGCTGCGGCGCGAGCTCCTCCGGCTTGAGCGCATGGCACTTCTTGAACTTCTGGCCGCTGCCGCACGGGCACAGATCGTTGCGCCCGACCTTCGGCCCCGCGCGCGCCGGGAGGATGGGCACGTGCTGCTCGAGCCGCTCGGGGATGACCTCCAGCAGGGGCGCCGTCCGCTGCTTCTCGAGCGCCGCGCGCAGCTTCGTCGCCGCCTCCGACGGCCCCTTCGGATCGTCCCGCAGGAGCAGCACTGCCGCGTCGTCCACCCGCGCGATGGCCGAGGCGCTGTGGATGACCCGGTTCAACCGGCGCTCGAGCAGCCGCACCAGGTCCTTCGGCGGGGGCGCCTCGTTGCCCACCAGATCCGCGGCCATGAAGAGCGCGAGCGCGTCGTTGTCGTCGCCCATCGCGTCGGCTTCGAGCAGCTCGACCAGCATCGCCAGGCGATCGCCGTCCGCGCGCCCCGCCAGCACCGCGAAGATCGTCTCGTCATCGAGCTCCGGCAGCAGCCGGCCCACTTCGGCGGTCGAAGGTGGCCGCCCCGCATGCAGCATCGCGAGCAGCAGCGCCGTCGCCTCGTCGATCTCTCCGGCATCGAGCAGACGGGTGAATTCGGCGGAGGGCTCCAGCTCGCCGGAAGCGAGCCGGGCACTGAGGTTCTCGACCTCACGGCGCAGGTTCATGGCGCGGGGACCTGTAGCACCGGACTCAGCGTTCGAACACGAGCGGCAGCGTCACCCGCGACGGCGCCTTCGTGCGTGGGAACCGGAGGCCGCGCATCGTGCGGAGGATGAAGGCCACCAGCGCCCGGCGCTCCTTCTCCGCATGGGCTGGCGTGCGCGTGGTGTCCGAGAGGACGCGGACGTCCTGCGTCTCTCCCTCGGGCGTCACCCCGAAGCCCACGCTGAGCAGCCCGGAGAGTTCGAGGCCTTGCGACAGCCGGGGCCCGAGCGCCTCGGTCAGCGCCTCGATGCGCGACTGCAGCGCCGAGGTCCGCAGCGGCCCTTCGATGAACGGGCGCGGCTGCACGAACCAGCCGTGGATGACCAGCCGTCCTTCGCGCGGATCGCGGGTTCCTTCCACCCGGCGGACGCCGTGGGGGATGCGCGGATCGAACACGGTCAGCCGGTTGAAGAGAGGCGGCACCGCGCGCAGCACGTCCTCCTCCTCCACCCCGCGCGCAGACGAGAAGCCGCTCCACCAGTCGAGCACCTCGTCCCGGACCAGCAGCGTCTCGCCGCCGGTGAAGCGCCGCGTGCGCCACGGGGTGAGCGAATAGACGAAGGCCCACTGGCCGTGCGGAACGTCGCCGTGGAGGTTCTGCTCGCAGCCGTCGACGTAGCAGGACAGCCACGGCGGCGAGACGTCGTGACAGCCGAGCGTGCGCCGGCCCCACCAGACGAGGTGCTGGTGGAACGCGTCGTACAGGTCCTTCGGGAAGTAGTGGTACGCGGGCGTGCGCAGCGCCGTGTACTGCCCGGGCACGTGCCAGTAGTCCCAGACGAAGCGGTCGCCGCGCGCCTGCCGCGGATCGGCGAAGCGCTCGTCGAAGTGGGCGCGGAGCGCGTCTGCGCCGTCGAAGAAGCCATCCGTGGTGAGGACCGAGGTGCGTGCCATGGCGCGCGGACCGTACCCGAAGCGGACGCACTGCGCGCCGTCCGTCGGGCAGGCGGCGAGGCGGGAAGATCCCGCCCGCGTTGCCATGGGCGAGCGGGCGTCCTCACCGTCTCCTCACGAGTCCCGAGCTGCCAAGGAGGATCACGTGCGCAAACGACTTCTCATCCCGCTCCTCGCGCTGGGCCTGCCGGCCGCGGCGTTCGCGCAGAGCGGCGACGCTTCCGACAACCCCCAGTTCGATCCCACCTTCCCCTCCTGGGAGGAGGAGGCCACGCCCACGCCGCCGCCTCCACCGCCCCCGGGGAGCGAGCAACTGCCGCAGTCGCAGACCCCACCCGCGGATACTCCGCGTGCGCAGCCTGCCGCGCCCCCTCCGATGACGGTGATCCAGAACCCGGCTGAGCCGCAGCCCCCGGAGCCCGCGCGTCCGGCCGAAGCGATGGACGTAGCGGCGAGCGAGCCCGAGGACCGCGGCATCGTGGTGATGGGTCAGGCGGGTCTGCTCACCTACACCGGCGAGGCCGCAGCCCTGACCCGCCCGGGCACCGCGTATGGCGTTGCGGTGGGCCTGGACCTGACCCGCGGGATCACCGCGGAGCTGGGCTATCTGGGCGCGTCCTACCGGACGGAGGGCGAGGACCCGGTCGGCGTGACGGAGAACGGCGCCCAGGCGCTGGTGCAGCTTGGGCCTCAGCAGAGGAACTTCCACCCGTTCGCCCTGTTCGGCCTGCAGCTCTCCCGGGTGAACGCGCTCGAGCGCGGCGATGCGAATCCGGACGTCGAGGACGCCACCCACCTCAAGCTGCCGATGGGCGCGGGCATCAACTACACGCTCCCCTCGGACGCGGACGCGGAGATCACCGTGGGCGCCCGCGCTGCCTACAACTTCACGCTCGACGCAGGCGCCTTCCCCACGCTCAACGAACCGGCGGCCGCCAACCAGTTCACCGGGATGGCCGTGGTGGGCGGACGGTTCTGAGCCCGGAGGGCCCGGACGGCTGCGCCGGGAACTCAAGCCCCCGCTTTCTGCGCGTCCGCGTTCGTGCGAACCGCGGCCGCGAGGAACGGGGTCAGTCCCTCCGCCCACTGATCGATCGACCGCGCGAACCGCTCATCCGCCTCCCAGAGATCCGCCAGCCCGCGGTGAAGCTGCAGGCCGCACGGGTAGAACCAGCGGGTGATGCTCTGCCGGTGCCGCTCGGCCACCGCCCTCGCCTCCTCCGAGTCCGGCGCCGCGCCGGTCCGGAGCAGCTCCGCCGCGTCCTGGTAGATGCGGTCCTGCTCCGCCCGCATCCGTGTCCAGTCCTCCTTCGTGTAGCTCTTCGCCTTCCGCTTCGACTCGCGCCACGCCTCCGTGTGGCCCCAGCGCGCGTTCGCCTCGTCTTCGTACGCCGAGGGATCGAAACCTTCGAACAGCTCCTCGTGTGCCATGTCTTCCTCCTCTGCGGCCGTGCCCGAGGGAACCGCCTGCTCAGCGCGATCGAGCAGCGCCAGCGCCCGGTCCACCGACCGGATCATCCGCTCCGCCTGACGTGCCCGTTCGCGCAGGGCCTCGCGTTGCTCCAGCAGTGCGCGCCGTCGATCGAACTCCGGATCGTCCAGCGACGCCCGGATCCGGTCCAGCGACAGCCCCAGCTCTCGCCCGATGAGGATCTGCTGCAAGCGCAGGAGATCCCGTTCGTCGTAGAGCCGGTAGCCGGCCGCCGACCGTTCCGAAGGCACGAGCAGCCCCACCGCGTCGTAGTGATGCAGCGTCCGGACGGTGACGCCGGTCATCCGCGCCACCTCCTTCACCCGGTAGGTGCGACCGCCCGGCACTGGGTGTCCTCGAGCCATGAGGACACTCTGCGCCCTCACGTGGCGTGAGGGTCAAGTGGGCCGGATGGGCAACGCGGCTCAGGTCACGCGGTAGCCGTCGTGCTCGACCGCGAGCTCGTGGAAGGCGATCCAGCCCTCCAGCCAGCGGCGGCCCTCCTCCTCCGACTCGAAGTACTCGGAGGCGGCCGCGTTGGGCACCAGCTCCTCGAGGCGGCGGCGGAGGCACCGGGCGACGGCCTCGCACTCGGCGGGCGTCACCACCCACCCGAGGTTCGTCTGCCACTTGTACGAGGCCACCTGCCCGTCGCCGCTCAGCGTCTCCTGGCGCAGGACGGCGTCGTTCTCGTCGAGGTAGACCGCCGCCAGCGCCGCCAATGCGCGCCGCCGAACGACCTCCGGCCCCTCGGCCCGATCCGAGATGGAGGGCGTCATGTCGAAACCTGGCGGACACACCACCGGCGGTGGGTTCCGCCAGCTCACCAGGCCCGCGGCGTCCATCAGCTCGAGGGTCAGGCGCATGTCGAACGGGTCCAGCCGGAGCGCGCGCGGCGGCTCCGGGACCTGGCTGCCGTCCCACATCGGGGCGGGCAGACCGTGTGGAAACAACGACGGGTCACGCAGCAGTCTCAGATCGAAGGCCATGGTTCCTCGCAGTGGTGAGAGTCGCGAGGGGCTTGTGCAACGGCCGGACCGGGGGGCGTGCACTCTGGGCCATGTGCGCCGGTCGTCCGGATGACGGGACGGCCGTCCTGCGAATGGGATGGTGAACCTCAGTGCGTGGCCAGCAGGTGCTCGATGCCTCCGTACCCGTCGCGCGCGTGGGTCCAGTAGTGGATCACCCCACCGTGCGCGGGGACGATCCAGGACTCGTCGAACGAGAAGTCCGAGCTGCGGATGCGCACCAGGTGATCGCCGCCGCCGAAGGTCCAGTGCCGCCCGTCCGGGTAGAAGTGCTCGATCTTCGCCCCGCCGCGCGTCTTCACGTGGTGCCCGTCCGAGGGGGCGTCCCACGAGTTGTCGATCACGAATTCGATCACCTGCCAGAGGTTCCCGGACGGCAGAACGCCCTGCGCCACGTGCAGCCCCGAGTCGTTGGGGAGGCCGAAGACCCGCTCGCGGCCGTACTTCATCGCGGCCCAGCGCAGGTCGCCGTTCTCGGAGGGCTCGTGGTGGAGCTTCACCATCACGTTGCGCGCCAGCCCGAAGCCGTCGTTGTGACCCGGTGCGCCGTGCGTGTCGCGGAAGAGCCTTTGCCCGAGCTGATCCGCGCCCGCCGAGTAGCCCACGGTGAACAGGCCGCGCGCCTGGCGCTCATGGAGCAGCCGGCCGAACTTCCCCCACTCGCCGTCGTACCGCGCGCCGAGCTGCTTGTAGCGCTCGAGTCCTGTGAGCGAGTGCCCGCCGCCGAGGATGACGACTTCGGCATGCGCGAGGTGGTGCCAGAGCTGGTCGACGTCGTGCTTCGACAGGTGCGGTGACCAGTAGAACGGGAAGTACTCGAGGCCCTGGTGCGCGTAGCGATCGAAGAACCAGCGGAAGTTGCCCCACGAGAACTCCTGCGCGTCGTCGGACATGGGCAGGAAGACCACCCGCTTGTTGGCCCAGCCGCCCAGCGCACGCCGGGCGAGGAAGCGATCGTGGAGATAGTGCCCGCGGTCGTGCGAGCTGTAGACGAGGACGGTGCCGTTCATGTGACGCACAGCTTAGCGCGGGCTTGCGGCGGGGAGCCTGCGTCCCCATCTGCCCGGCGTGTTCGTCTTCTTCTCCAACCGCCTCGGGTGCGCCGGCAGCCTGCTGGTGAGCGCCGTGCTCACCGTGGTCCTCATCTTCGCCCTCCGCGCCTGCAACGCCTGATCGCCCGGCTGGCCGGCCCGCGGGCGTCAGTTTCGGTTGACGATTGTTTCGACTGCGCGTTCGTTACCGCGACATGAGCGACGGTTCGACGACTTCAGGGAAGCGGTTCTCGGTGGGCATCGTGGCGGGCGTGCTGCTCGCGGGCGCGGTGGCGGGCGCCGCCTACCTGACCATGCGCGATCAGGGACAGCAGGCCGCAGGCAACATGGCCGCGGGCGGGGAGGGACAGGGCACGGCTGCGCTGCCGCCGAATCACCCGCCCATCCCCCAGGGCGCCGTGCCGGTGACCGGCGGGATGCCCGGCATGGGCATGGGTGCGGCCGGAGCGGCGGACTCGCAGGGGGAGATGATCTCCGGGCGGGTGGCTGAAGTCCTCCAGGTCCCCGGTTACACGTACCTGAAGCTCGAGACCGGCGGCAGCGAGACCTGGACGGCGGTATCGACCACGGAGGTTCAAACGGGCACGGTGGTCGTGGTGACCGACGCGTTCCTCATGCAGAACTTCCACAGCAAGACCCTGCAGCGCTCCTTCGACAAGATCTACTTCGGGTCGATCGACGGGCGCTGAAGCCCGGAGATCGATCGTGACCGAACCGCTTCCCCTCCGCTTCGACAACCGCTTCACGCAGGAGCTTCCGGCGGACGCGGACGCGTCCCCTCGTCGCCGGCAGGTCCACGGCGCGAGCTTCAGCCGGGTTCGACCCACACCCGTCGCCTCGCCGAAGACGCTCGCGTGGTCTGCCGAGGTGGCGGAGCTGCTCGGGTTCTCGCGCGCCTTCTGCGAGAGCGACGCGTTCGCGCAGATCTTCTCCGGCAACCTGGTCCCTGAAGGGGCAGATCCCTTTGCGGCGAACTACGGCGGGCACCAGTTCGGGCACTGGGCAGGGCAGCTCGGAGACGGACGGGCCATCGCCCTGGGCGAGGTCCTCGACCGCGACGGACGGCGCCAGACGCTTCAGCTCAAGGGCGCCGGTCCCACGCCCTACTCCCGCTCGGCGGACGGTCGCGCGGTGCTGCGCTCGTCGGTGCGCGAGTTCCTCTGCAGCGAGGCCATGTTCCACCTGGGCATCCCCACCACGCGCGCGCTCTCGCTGGTGGCGACCGGCGAGCCGGTGGTCCGGGACATGTTCTACGACGGCCACCCCAGGGCCGAGCCGGGCGCGGTGGTCTGCCGCGTCTCCCCTTCCTTCATCCGCTTCGGCAACTTCGAGCTTCCGGCCTCGCGCGGGGACCTCGACACGCTGCGCGCGCTGGTGGAGTACACGCTCCGGCACGACTACCCGCATGTGGTGGCGCAGGGCGGAACGCTCAACGAACAGGTCGCCCGCTTCTTCGAGGAGGTCTGCGAGCGCACCGCACAGCTCGTCGTGCACTGGATGCGCGTGGGGTTCGTCCACGGCGTGCTGAACACCGACAACATGTCGATCCTCGGGCTGACGATCGACTACGGACCGTACGGCTGGCTCGAGGACTTCGATCCGGCCTGGACGCCCAACACCACCGACGCGGAGGGACGGCGCTACCGCTATGGCGCCCAGCCGGCGATCGCGCATTGGAACCTCCTCCAGCTCGGGCAGGCGCTCCTGCAGCTCACCGGCGAGGCGGAGCCGCTTCAGGCGGCGTTGAACCGCTACCGGGAGGTGTACGGGGTCCGCTACGAGGAGATGATCGCCGAGCGGCTCGGCTGGGGCGCGCCGCGGGCCGATGACGCCGAGCGCGTGGAGGCGATGTTCCGCACGATGCAGCTCACCGAGACGGACCAGGTGATCTTCTTCCGCGAACTCGCGCGGGTGCCGGTGGAGGAGAGCGCCGCCGACGACGCCCTGCTCGCGCCAGTCCGCGAGGCCTTCTACCGGCCAGACGAGCTTCAGGGGGACGTCCAGCGCGGGTGGGTGACGTGGCTGCGCGACTGGGGCCGCCGCGTCATCGAGGGCGGCCTTCCCCACGACGAACGCGTGCGCAGGATGGACGCGGTGAACCCGAAGTACGTGCTGCGGAACTGGCTCGCGCAGGAGGCCATCGATCTCGCGGAGGCGGGCGATCCGTCGCGCGTGCACGAGGTGCTTGAGGTCCTGCGGAAGCCCTACACCGACCAGCCGGGCCGCGAGCACTTCGCCTCGCGCAGGCCCGAGTGGGCGCGCCATCGCGCCGGCTGCTCGATGCTCTCGTGCAGCTCGTAGACGCCTAGAACTCGATCACCAGACCCACCCGGCGCGGCAGGTCTTCGGCGGCGGGGACCTTGAGGCGATACGGCGGCTCGCTGAGCACCTTCACCACGCACTCACGCTGCGCGGAGGAGAGCCCGTCGGTCGATCCGAGCGGCTCGAGTTCGTGATCCGCCACACGCCCGCTGTGCGCGTTCAGTGCCGCGGCCCAACGCAACGCGCCCGGACGTTCGACGCCGGTGAAGCACGCCGCGAGCCTCCCGCTGCGCGCAGAGACCTGGAGGTGGAAGTCCTCGAGCCACGCCGGCCGGTCGCGCAGATCGTTGCCGAACTTCCCCCGCTGCTGCTTGCCCACGCTCCCCTTCAACGGCCCCGGCTTCACCGCGGCAGGCTTCGGCGGCGGAGTGGGCTTCGGGGGCTCCGGCACCGCGATCGTCGGCGGGATGGGCGGGGGCGGCGGCTCCTCGCACTGACATCTGGCGAACAATGCAAGCACCAGTAACAACAGGAGGATTCCGCTGAAGCGCCTCGCGCGCCGCTTCCGCCGGGCCTTCTGCACCGCCGGATCCCGATCGAGCTGTTCGCGCGCCCGCCGCCGCAGGTCGGCCATCGCGCCCCGCACCGCGCGCCGCTTCGCGCGAAGCTCGGAGCGCGGGCTCATTCCGACAACCTCCAGCCCCACACCCGCGCGCCGTTCGCGTCCCGCCACTCCACCGGCGTCAGCACCAGCGGGGAGAACACGGTGGGCGACTCGACCTGCGGCGCGCGAAAGGGCCAGGGCAGCGCGTCGGAGGGCGCGAGCCGGATGGCGCCGGCGAAGGTCTCGCTGCGGGGTGAGAGCGCGGTGGCGCGGCCGGGGCCCGAATCGTCGAGCTGGTCCAGGCCATCGAGCACCGCCTGAAGGCGCGCGGAGAGCTCGGCCGCCACGCGCGCATGGGCGCCGGGCTTTCCGCTCCCCTCCTCCGCCAGAGGCCGCAGGACCGAGAGCAGAAGGCGCATGGTGGGGATGTGCACGGCGCGGACCTCGGGGTCCTCGGACTCGAGCTTCTCCACCAGCAGGCGCATGAACCGCAGCACCGCGTACGGCTCCTCCGCGAGCTCCTTGCGCACCCTCGACGCCAACGCGCCGATGTTGCCCTTCGCCAACGGCTCGAGCCGCTCGATGTGCGTGTCGAAGGCGGTGCCGCGGCGGACAGTGGAAGTGACGCGCTCGAAGGACCCGAGATCCGCGCGCAGCGCCGCGCGCCAGACGAGGTCTGCCACCACCGCGTTGTACTCCTGCCGCGGGACCAGCGCCTTCAAGGTGGCGATGACGTCGTCGTTCGTCTCGAAGCGGGAGAGCACGTACGAGAGCCACCGGCGCGAGAGGCCCGTCACCGCGTTCGACTCGCGCGATTCCTCCGCGTGGCGCAGCGCAAAGGCGAATGACCTCAGCGCCTCCTGACGGCCGCCCTCTTCGAGGAAGGCCACGCCCCGGTGCAGCGCCACCACCGATCGCTCCCGGAAGCCGGTGTCCTCGGGCTCCAGCTCCAGCAGCCGAGCACCGCGATCGCCCCGGGTGATCTCCGCGCGCAGCTCCGCGTTCTCCGCCGCGTCGAGGAAGCCCAGCCAATGCTGCAGCTCCTCGCCCTCCTTCCGATCGATGAGCAGGTCGATGATCCCGATCGTCAGCGCGCGCCGCTGCTGCTCGTCCTGGGAGAGTGGGCGCGCCTGCCGGAAGAGGAAGAGCCTTCGCGGCTGGCTCAGGGACAGCCACTCCTCGGGACGCCACGCCAGCGTCTGCCGCAGGAAGACGGCCTGGGGCGTGCCCTCGGGGAAACGGGAGAGCGTCTCCCGCATCTCGGTGGCGGCCTCGCGCGAGACGCCCACGCTGCGCGCCTGCTGGGCCTGCTCTCGGGCCTCCCTCCCCGCCTTCCGCGCCCGCAGCTCCGCGATCACCAGCTCGAGGTCGAACAGCCGCGCGTCGATCACCGCCAGGCTCTCCACCTTCTCGCGCACCAGCGTCTTCTTCGAGTGGTCGAGCAACTGCTGCAGAAAGAGCGCGGCCTCCAGCCGGTCGGAGAGATCCGTCAGCGGCGACTTGCCGAAGCCCGTCAGCGCGGCGAACGGCCGCAGGCAGCTCGTGCGGAAGAAGGTGACCGACCGCAGCTCCTCCGCGGAGAGCACGTCGTGGAGCGAGACGAAGCGCTGCTGCCGCGCGACCTGGAAGGTGTCCCACGGTGCGGGCTCGGAGGGCGCAGGCCCGCGCGAGATGTGCAGCAGGGTCCAGTTGTGCAGCGCGAGCGGCCACAGCCCGGCCCCCTCGCGGTCGTCACGGAAGCCGTCCTGACACAGCCCCTGCTTCCCCAACGCGGCCCACACCACCGAGCGGAAGTCCGCGTCGTGCACGATGGGCTCGCCCCGGTTGCGCAGCGTGTTGCGCAGGAGCCACAGCTTCAGCACGTCGTTGGGCCGGTTCTCCCGGAGCGCGATCCGCGCGTTGTAGAAGACGAGCGCTTGCGGTGATGGCTCGGCCTCCGCCCGGGCGGCTGCGGGCGCGAGACCGAGGGCGAAGGCGAAGGCGACGGACACGACGAGGCACACGCGCGCCGCGGCGATGCGCCACCTGTGCGAGCTCGCCCCGCCCTGCATCATCAGATCGCCCACCCCAGCGCCATCGACAGCTCCCACCACCAGCCGAGGCCGGTGCCGTTCACCGGCGTGAGCAGCGGGAGCGCCACCATCGCGCGCGGCGAGAGGAAGGCGCCGTTCTGGAAGTAGAGGTCGAGCTGCAGCCCCGCGAGCACGTTGTAGCGCGCCGGATCGAGGAGCATCCCGCCCAGCCTGCGGTCCTCGAGGTTGTCGAGCTCGCGCGTGGTCAGCCTCGGATCGAAGAGCGCCTGCGCGCCCTGGCGGAACGTCGCCCCCTTCAAGGTGCCCGGATAGAAGAGGTAGCGCGCGCCCGCGTTGACCGAGAACACGAGCTCGGTGGGCGGGAACCAGCGGGGCCAGGCGGTGACGATCCCCTCGGCGAGCGGATAGGCCAGGTTCACGTCCAGCTCGAAGCGGCTGGGCCGCGCGTGCTGGCGGTACGGGGTGAGCGCGAGCTTCCGCGTGCTGTCCGAGCCCTGCGTCCACGCATACGTCACCGCGACTTCGCCCATGAAGACGCCCAGCGGCCGCCGCGCGAAGGCACCGGCGCGCACCGTGGAGAAGTTGTTGCGCTCCAGCAGGTCGCTGCCGAGGAGCCCGAAGCCCACCTTCGACTTGCGCCAGTCGTAGCGGATGGAGCGCGACGCGGTGCCGATCATCCGCTCGGTGAGGACCTCCACCGGAGTGCGGAAGCCGTCCACGGAGGCGGGCTCGGTGGGCGGCGCGGCCTCGTCCTGCGCACGCGCGGGCGGGGACGCGAGCGCGCCCAGGAGCACCACTGCGAACCCGATGGCCAGGGTGAGGTCCCTACGGATCAAGCGGGAACCCTCCGTCGTTGCGCATCGGGTACTTCGGCGCGTAGCAGAGCGTGCGGTAGGTCTGGTCGAAGCGCGCGTTCACGTTGTACTCGCCGCCGGAGCTGAAGGTGCCGAAGTCGCAGAACCTGCGGCACTGGAGCAGGCGCTGATGCAGGGGGAACTCGCCGGTCTCCCACGCCTTCGAGCCCTTGTACTCCTCGTTCTGGCTGGCGATGCCGAACGGGACGCTGAGGCCGTACGCGCTGGCGGCGCCGGCGACGCGGGTCTCGTACTCGAGCCTGAGCAGGAACGGGAAGTCCCAGAGCAGCCCGAGCTGGTAGCGCGCCTGCGGGAACTGCGCGTGGATCTCGGGGAGCATGTCGAGCGTGAGGACGTCCGGCACCACCTCGGTGCGGAAGACCACCTGCACCAGCTCCGGCTCGCCCTCCGGCGCGCAGAAGGAGAACGCGTCCGTCTGCTCGGCGGTCAGCCTCTCCTGGTTGAAGAAGGTGACCACGCCGAACTCGCCCACCGGGAGGGACTCGGTGAGCGGCGTCTGCTCCGGCGCCCGGAAGGTCAGCTTCTTCATCTCGCCCGCCTGCGCCCGCGAGTACTTCTCGATGAAGGTCAGGTACTGCGCGCGCGTGGCGAGGATGGGGAGCTGGGCGAACCGCAAGGGCCCGAGCGTCAGGTCCGGCTGGTCCGGCAACAGCGGGCAGTTCTGCACCGAGGCGCCGGGGATCTCGTCGAGGTCCGTCTGCGGCAGGTTCGCCGGACACCAGAGCACGGTGCGCTTGAGCTCCGGCGCGGTCACCGTGTACCCGAAGCTGTCGAGCACGAACGCGCCCGTCGCCCGCGGCGAGCTCTTGGCGATCTCGAAGGGCAGCACCTGGACGAGCGCCTCCTCGATCACCGTTCGCAGGGCCGCGCTCCGCTCGTCGTGGTGCAGCGCGATGACCAGCACCATGTCCCTCCCCTGCGGGCGGGCCGCGTCGATCGCCGCACGAAGCCTCGCCGACACGGTCTCCACGAAGCCGGTCCGGTTCCAGTCCTCGAGGCAGATCTCCGGGGTCGCGCCACCGAGCAGGAGCCTTTGCCGCTGCATCTCCAGGTGCTCGTCGGAGATCGTCCGATTGCACGGCCGCATCACGAAGCCGAGCTGCAGGGCCTCCTTGATCGGGCTGCGCAGCGCGGGGAACGCCGGCCGCACCTCCGGGTTCTTCCTCGCGAACGCGAGCGCCTCGAAGGTCCCCTTCGCGTCCGTGACCGTGGCCTTCGCGCACAACCCGCTGGACTCGGAGGCCTCGAGCGGCAGCTCGTCGGGATGGAACACCGCCCGCTCGTTGGTCCCCACCGACCCCCACCCGAGCGCCACGAAGCCGCGCGGACAGAAGTTCGCAGCGCCGTACGCGTAGGGGTTCGCCTCCTCCACCGCGGGCGCCGGACCATGCCGCGGCTCCGAGACCGTGAAGTCCCTGCGCAGTCCCAGCCCCTCCACCTCGTGGTTGCGCAGGTTCGGGAACACGTGCCGGGCGCGCCACTGCACCGCGCGGTTCGTCTCGTCGAACACGCCGTACACCGCGAGGCTCCGGCTCAGGTGCGGTGGTCCTTCGTTCACCACGTGCAGCGCGGTCGCAGGCGGAGAGAGGATGACCGCGCCCTCGCGGTGGTAGCGCAGCCGGACCCCGACCTCGCGCGGGATGCCCGCCACGTGGAGGCTGAGGCTGCCGCAGCGCCCCTTGTTCCCGCAGTCCACCGGCACGTGCAGGTGCACCGTGGTCAGCGTGTGCACCGGCGCCCACGGCTGGTGCGCATCGTCGGTGCGCCAGGTCACCTCGAGCTGCGAGGTCTCGCCGAGCCCCTGCTGGGCCTCGAGCCGCCAGAAGTAGAAGAGCGTCTCCTCCGCCTCGAACCAGACCGCGTCCGCGAGGGTGAAGCGCGCCTCGATGTCCTGGAGCGGGACCTTCTCGCAGCCCATCGCGCCGGGCGCGAGTGCGCACACTGCCACGAGCCCCCAGAGCATCCCACGCAGCGCGCGCATACCGTTCCCGTGCACCTCATTGTCCCCTGGCCCGGCCGGCCTAGGCGACGAGCTCTCCGAACGACAGCTTCCCGCGCGCCACCTGCCGCTTCACCGCGGCGACCAGCTCGTGGTGACCGCGCCGCGCCAGCCGGAGCTGATCCGCGCGCGAGCCGAAGGACATGCTCGCCTTCACCGCGTTCTGCATCGACGGCGCGAGCTTGCGGAGGAAGCCCTCCTGCCACTGCGGGTGCTGCACCGACGACCAGCCCGCGAGCCCCTTGAGGTCCACCTCCAGCAGCAGGTCCGCGCGGACGTCGTCCGGCAGCTTCAGCAGCATGTCGCCGAAGAGGATGTTCTCGTACCAGGACGGGAAGGTGCCGCTGGAGCGATCCAGCGCCGCCTCGAAGAGCTCCGCGCGCGCCTCCGGATCGATGCGGGACATCAGGACCGACAGTGCCCCCGGGGCGTCGAACTCGCGTCCGCGGTCCGTCAGGCCCTCCTGCTTCGGCGCCGGCGGGAGCGGCTGGCCCTTTCGCGCGGCGGAGAGCGCGGAGAGCACGTAGGACGTCTCCTCGCGCGAGATGCGGTTGGAGACCAGCAGCTCGCTCGCCGTCTGCAGCCGCAGATCGTTGGGGAGGATGCGCGCCACCTCGTGCTGCACCTCGAGCGGGACGTGGGCGAAGAGCAGCGCCCCGTGCCGAGGCGACATCCCGCTGATGAGCCCGGCCACGCCGGTGGCGCCGAACTCCTCACGCAGCGCCCGGTACACCTCCGCGTCCTCCTGCGCGAGCAGCGAGGAGGAGATGGCGTGCTGGTTCAGCTTGCGGAAGAACTCCGCGTCCGACGGCAGGGACTTCTCGTCCACCGTGCGCAGGTAGTCCGCCAGCTCGACCTTGCGCACCGCCAGCTCACCGTCGTTGGAGAACGCGAGCGAGAGCTTGTCGCCGAAGACGAAGATCGCCTTGGCGAGCATCTCGAAGTCCCCGCTCTTCAGCCACTCGCGGAGCAGCTCCACCACCATGCCCTCGTCGCGCGAGAGCTCCGCCTGGGCGATGCGGTCCTTCCAGAGCTGCTGCTGGTCGCGGACGAAGGCGCCGTCCTCGCCTTCAGCGGTGCCTTCTTCCTTCACGCCCTCCTCACCCGAGCCGCCGGCAGCCCCAGCGGAACCGGGTCCGGTAGAAGGCCCCTGCGCCATGAGCTGCGCGGTGAGCATCTTCTCCTCCACGGTCTCCTTCCCCAGCCGCCGGAGCGCCCAGATGATGAAGAGCGCGGCCACGGTCGCGAGGAACACCGCGATCATCCAGGAGAAGTGCGGCAAGAGCGACACCCACAGCTCGCGCACGGCCACGTTGGTGTCCCAGACCGGCGGCGCGGGCGGGACCTCGGCGACGACGGGCTCGGCGGGCACCTCCGGCTCGGCAGGAACCTCCGGCGCGGGAGGCGGCGGCGCGTTGCGGAGATCCTCGCTGATCGGAAGGAGCACCTGCCGCCCGACGG
>CAZCWA010000015.1:0-3825 GCA_964502265.1 uncultured Myxococcaceae bacterium
GCCGAAGGGGACGCTCTGGCACTCCCACCGCGGCTTCGAGACGGTGACGTACATGATGGACGGCGTGCTGCAGCACCAGGACTCGAACGGTGGCGGCGGGCTCATCAGCAACGGCGACACGAAGTGGATGACGGCGGGCCGGGGCATCCTGCACATCGAGACGCCGCCGGAGTACGTGGTGAAGGCCGGCGGGCTCTTCCACGGCCTGCAGCTCTGGGTGAACCTCCCCGCGAAGCAGAAGTGGGCAGCGCCCCGCTACCAGGACCTCAGCCGCGATCAGGTGGTGCTGCTCGCCTCCGAAGACGCAGGCGCGCTGGTGCGGCTCATCGCCGGCGACCTCGCGGATCACCAGGGACCGGGCTCGACCTACACGCCGATCACGATGGTGCACGCCAGCGTCAGCCCGGGCGCGCGCCTGACGGTGCCGTGGCCGAGGGGGTTCAACGCGCTGGCCTACGTGCTGGCGGGTCATGGCACCGCGGGAGCCGAGCGCCGGCCGGTGGAGCTGGGGCAGTTGGTGGTGTTCGGCAAGGGCGACCGGATAACGCTCGAGGCGGCGAAGGTGCAGGAGTCGCGGACGGCGAACCTCGAGCTGCTGCTGCTGGGCGGACGTCCCATCCGGGAACCCGTCGCGTGGATGGGGCCCTTCGTGATGAACACCGAGCAGGAGATCGACGACGCGATCGCCGACTTCCGCGCGGGCAGATTGGGCACCGTCCCCGCCGTGCACGGCGCGCCGAAGGAGCTGCAGATCCAGACCGACTCCTCGCTGGACTGACCCAACGACGCTGGAAAGGAACCGGCCGGGCCCTCCTTGCAGGAAGACCCGGCCGCTCCTTCATCCAGTGCTGCGTTCGTTGCCCGGCTACGGCGCCAGCTTGTGGTGCTTCGCGATGTCGTTCACCGAGCCCGGCCCGTGGCAGGTCGCGCAGCTCTCGACGAGCTGACCGGTCGGGAGCGTCACCGTGTTGGCGAAGGCGTGGGCCTGGGTGAAGTACCCGTCGTGGCACGAGGTGCACACGGCGGTCTCCGGCGGCAGGCGCCACGACTGCGAGACCTTCCAGGCCACCGTCTCACCCGGGCCCGGCTGGTCGCAGAAGTCGTTGGTGTCCAGCGCCGGGTCCTCGGTGCAGATCCGGATCTCCATCAGCGTCGGCTCGGTGGCCGCCAGCGGGAGGGTGAACGTGTTCGGGAGGTGGCAGGTGGTGCAGTCCTGCATGTAGCCCGGCACGTGGAGGCCCGAGAAGTCGAGGAGGGTGCCCGCCGGGTTCGCCGCGCTCGGGGCCGGCATGGCGCCCAGGGCGTACGGCTGCGACAGGTTGCTCGCCATGTGGATCTTGTGGGCCATGACCCTCAGGTCCACCGACTCCACCAGCACCGGCTGGCTGCCCTCGAAGCGCGAGATGCGGCCCTGGTTGGTGAGTGGCCCGTTGTGGCACTGGATGCAGAGCGCCACGTTCTTGCGCGAGCCGTTGCTGTGGAAGCCGAGCTCCTTGTGGCAGTTGTTGCAGCTCGCGTCCGCGACGATCTCCCGGCGCGGCACCGCCACGCTGTCGGTGATGGCGAAGTAGCCCACCGGGTTGTCCCCGACGATGACGAAGCTCTTCGCGTTGTTCCCGATGCCCTCGGTGTGCGTGTAGTAGCCCTCGAGCGTGACCGAGCCGCTGCCCGTCTCGTTCGCCGGAACCGCGCCGGCGGGCGGGAAGGTGTAGACGTACTCGGTGCCGTCGGCCACGAGCGTCGCGCCGGGCGCGGTGCTCCAGGGCTGCGCGCCGGTGGCGGACTGGATCACCATCACGTTGCGGTACCAGCGGTAGTCCGTGGTCGGCCCGGCGATGGTCACGTTGATGCGAGGCACCGGCGCGGAAAAGATGTTCCGCGGCGTGCCGTCGGTGAGGACGCGGAAGCGCAGGACCGGCTGCTGGCCGGGCGCGGTGTTGGTGATGCTGACCACCTGCATCACCAGGTTGTCGTCGAACGCCGGGTCGTTCTTCGCGGTCCGGTGAACGGCGATCACGCTGTTCGTCGCGCCGGTGGCCGGGTGGCAGACGCCGCACGCGTTGTCGTTGGGGAAGGCGCCGCCGGTGTGCTGCACGAAGCCCTGCGGCGGCGTCACCTCGTACGAGATCCGATCGTGGCAGGTGTTGCACGTCTCGCGCGTGGCCATGCCGTACGCCACCGCGCCGTCATCCGCCTCGGCGGTGTGGCAGGTGGTGCAGTTCTTCATGTCCTGCGGGAGGTGGACGTTGGAGTAGTCGTGGACCGCGCCGCCGTAGCCGATGATCCGGTACGGGGTGCCGCCCTTCACCGACGCCAGGTTCGCGCCCATGTGGATCTTGTGGGTCATCTCCGCCATGTCCACCGAGTTGCCGGTGTCCGAGTCCACCGACTGCGGGGTGTGGCAGGTGATGCAGAGCTCCACGCTCCGCCGCGCGCCGCCGTGCAGCTCGAGCCGGTTGTGGCAGGCGTTGCACGAGTCCGTGGTCACCAGCTCGCGGGTCTGCGTGACCGCACCGCCCGCGGGGACGAAGTGGAAGACGCCGTCCGCCGTGTACCGCACGCCCCCGTAGGTGCGCTCGGCCTGGAAGCCCACGGTGTGCGTCCGGTGCTCGCCGGCCAGGGTGATCGGCGTGCCGAAGCGGTACTCGTACACGCCCTCCGAGAGCTGGGTGTAGTTCGCGGCCACGTTCACGGCCGGGTCGTAGGTCGCCTGACCCACGCCGTTGACGTGGTAGGCGGTGTACTTGCCCGGGCTCCCGCTGGCCTCGTCACCGAGCCACGCGAGCAGGAAGCGCGTCGCCACCGCGCCCTCGGTGAACCTGCCGCCGCGGTCGAGGCCCACGCCCTTGTCGTCGGTCACCTTGAACACGACGCGCGCCACGTTGTTCTGGATGGTGGCCGACTGGATGGTCACCTTCAGGCCCGGACCGGAGAGGTACGCGTTCTGGCCGTTCTGACCGTCGCGCCCATCCTCGCCGTCCGCACCGTCCTGCCCGTCGACGCCGTTGCGGCCGTCGTCTCCATCGCCGCCGGGTTGCCCGGGCTCACCGTCTGTCCCGGGCGGGCCCGCGGGGCCCTCCGCACCTGCCGGGCCCTGCGCCCCTTGTGGTCCTTCCGGACCCGCACATCCGACCAACATCAATGAACACACCGCAGCCGAGACAATGATTGTCCTGAGCACGAAGGCCTCCTGTCGCCGAGGCCGCCGTGAGCAAAAAGCGAGCCCCGGGTGCCCACGAGCGGCGAAAGGCCCTCGGGCACGCATGCGAGCGCAACGGCTGCATCGCGCGCAAGGATCAGGACGCAACGCGTGCGTGGGGAACGTCTCTGCTACATTCGCCCGTCCCACATGGATCGCCTCCGCTTCTGTTTGAACGATCGGTGGTTGGAGCTGGCGGACACGTCGCCCACGACCACGTTGCTGCGCTACCTGCGCGACGCCGCGCACCTCACCGGAACGAAGGAGGGCTGCGCCGAAGGGGACTGTGGCGCCTGCACCGTCGCCGTGCGCGAGACCACGCCGGAGGGCCGCCACACCTTCCGCGCCATCAACGCCTGCCTGCTGCTGCTCCCCATGGTGCAGGGCAAGCACGTCTACACGGTGGAGGCGCTGAAGCGGGACGGGCGCTACCACCTCGTGCAGGAGGCCCTGGCGGACCGGCTCGGATCGCAGTGCGGCTACTGCACCCCCGGCGTGGTGATGTCGCTCTTCGAGGCGTGCTACCGGGAGGACCTCGACCTCTCGGCCGCGCCCTGGAAGGCCGACGCGCAGATGTGCGGAAACCTCTGCCGCTGCACCGGCTACCGCCCCATCCGCGAGGCCAC
>CAZCWA010000015.1:3925-22168 GCA_964502265.1 uncultured Myxococcaceae bacterium
CGCTGGAGCGCATGCTCCGCTACTTCGGCGCGCGCGCGATCAAGAGCCGGGCGACGGTGGGCGGGAACCTCTGCAACGCCTCGCCGATCGGCGACCTGCCGCCGGTGCTGATCGCGCTCGGCGCCACCGCGGTGCTCACGTCGAGAGAGGGCGAGCGCCGCGTGCCGCTGGAGCGCTTCTTCGTCGACTACCGCAAGACCGCGCTGCGCCCGAAGGAGGTGCTGGCCGCGGTGGAATTGCCGCGCCCTTCGGCCTCCGCGTACGTCTGCGCCTACAAGGTCTCGAAGCGCCGCGAGCTGGACATCAGCGCGGTCTCGGCCGGCTTCCACGTCGTCTGCGACGAGGCGGGCATCGTCCGCTCCGCGCGGCTGGCGTACGGCGGCATGGCGGCCACACCTGCACGCGCCCATCGAACGGAGGAGGCCATTCTCGGAAGACCGTGGAGCGCCGCCACCGCGCGGGACGCAGTGGCCCACCTGGCCGAGGACTTCACCCCGCTCAGCGATCACCGGGGCTCGGCCCGCTACCGCGCCACCGTGGCCCGGAACCTCCTGCTCGGCTTCTTCGAGGAGACCCTCAAGGACCGCGCGCCGCGCCTGCGCCATCCCCACACCGCCACCGTGGAGGTGCGGTAGCCATGCGGAAGCTCGAACCCGTCCCGCCGTCCGTCCCGCCGTCCGTGACGTCGCCCGGCAGCACGCAGCAGCCGGTGCGTTCGCCCCTGCACCAGCCCCTTCGGCACGAGAGCGGCCTTCGCCACACCTCTGGCGAGGCCCTCTACGTCGACGACCTGCCGCAGCCGGCGGGGATGCTGGTGGTCCACCTGGTCACCTCGCCGCACGCCCACGCGCGCATCGTGCGCAGGGAGCTGTCCGCGGCCCGCGAGGTGCCCGGCGTCCACGCGGTGCTGACCTCGGACGACGTGCCGGCGCTCAACGACGTGGGCGCGGCGGTGCACGACGAGGAGTGCTTCGCCTCGCGCGAGGTCCACTTCCAGGGCCAGGTGGTGGCCGCCATCGTCGCCGAGAGCTACGCCATCGCCCGGCGCGCGGCGGCGGAGATCCGGATCGACTACGAGCCGCTGCCCGCGGTCCTCACCGTGCAGGAGGCGATCGCGCAGGGAAGCTTCCTCGGCACCCCGCACGTCATCCGCCAGGGGGACGTGGACGCGGCGCTGCAGGGCGCGGCGGTGCGCATCTCGGGCGAGGTGGAGAGCGGCGGGCAGGACCACTTCTACCTGGAGACCCAGGCCACGCTGGCGGTGCCGGAGGAGGGCGGGGCGCTGCGGCTGTGGTCGTCCACCCAGCATCCCTCGGAGGTGCAGGCGATCGTCGCGCACGTGCTCGGCTGGGGCCGGGGCCGCATCAGCGTCGAGGTCCCGCGCATGGGCGGCGGGTTCGGCGGCAAGGAGACGCAGGCGGCGCACTTTGCGGCCATCGCCTCCCTGGCGGCGGTGAAGACGGGCCGGCCGGTGAAGGTCTGGCTCGACCGCGACCGGGACATGATGTCCACCGGCAAGAGGCACCCGTTCCTCACCCGCTACGACGCCGGCTTCAGCGGGGACGGGCGGCTGCTCGGGCTGCGCGCGCACACGTACGCCAACGCCGGGTTCGCCTCCGATCTCTCGCAGGCCATCCTCGACCGCGCGCTGTTCCACCTCGACAACGCGTACTACCTCCCGGCGGTGGAGCTGACCGGGCAGGTGGCGCGCACGAACCTCCCCTCGAACACCGCCTTCCGCGGCTTCGGCGGACCGCAGGGCGTGGTGGTGATCGAAGAGGTCCTCAACCGCGCGAGCGAGCGGCTGGGGCTGGACCCGGCGGAGATCCGCGCGCGCAACTTCTACGGCGAGGCCCCGCGGAACCGCACGCACTACGGCCAGGAGGTGAAGTGCTCCGACAACCGGCTCGGGCGGCTTCACGACGAGCTTTTGCGCGGGGCGGACTACGCGAACAGGCTGGAGGAGGTACGGGCCTTCAACGCGTCGAGCGTGCACCACAAGCGCGGGCTCGCGTTCCAGCCGGTGAAGTTCGGCATCTCCTTCACCACCAGCTTCCTCAACCAGGCGGCGGCGCTGGTGAACGTCTACTCCGATGGGACCGTGCAGCTCTCGCACGGCGGCACCGAGATGGGGCAGGGCCTGCACACCAAGATGCTCGTCATCGCCGCGCACGCGCTGGGCGTTCCCCTCTCCACGATCCGGGTGATGAACACCGCCACCGACAAGGTGCCGAACACCTCGGCCACCGCGGCGTCTTCGGGCGCGGACCTCAACGGACAGGCCGTGAAGCTCGCCTGCGAGACCATCCGCGAGCGCCTCCGCCCCCTGGCGGCGAGGTTGCTCGGCGACGTGCCGCCTTCATCGGTCCGCTTCGAGGACGGCCACGTGACGACCGGTGACGGCTCCGGCGAGGGCGGTCCACGGGTGCCCTTCGGCAAGGTGACGGAGCGGGCGTACCTGGAGCAGATCCCGCTCTCGGCGACGGGCTACTACCGCACGCCGGACATCCACTACGACCGCGCGGCCGGACGCGGGAAGCCCTTCCACTACTACGCGTACGGCGCGGCGCTGGTGGAGGTGGAGGTGAGCGGGCTCACCGGAGAGCACCGGCTGCGGCGGGTGGACATCCTCCACGACTGCGGCCGCTCGCTGTCACCTTCGATCGACGTGGGGCAGATCGAAGGCGGCTTCGTGCAGGGCTGGGGCTGGCTCACCTGCGAGGAGGTGATCTTCGACGCGAAGGGCTTTCTGCGCACCCACTCGCCGGACACCTACAAGGTCCCGGCGATGGGCGACGTGCCCGAGGCCTTCCACGTGCGCCTGCTCGAGAACGCGCCGCAGGACGACGTGGTCCACGGCAGCAAGGCGGTGGGGGAGCCGCCGTTCCTCCTCGCCATCGGCGCCATCACCGCGCTGCGGCAGGCGATCGCCGCCTTCGGTCCGCCGAACCGGGAGGTGACGCTTCGCCTGCCCGCCACCCCCGAGGCGATCCTCTTCGCCATCGAGGACCAGCGGGAAGACTAGAGCTTGCCGACCGCCTGGCCGTCCGCGGAGACGGTCAGCTCGCGCTCGACGGCGTCCTCACCCGTGCCGATGCGGAGCTTCACGGTGTCCGCCTTGCCCACCGGCACCTTGAGATCCACCGAGGCGCCCGCCTTGAACGCGCCGTCCATCAGCCGGCGGCCTTCCGCGTCGAATGCCTCGACCGCCTGGGGCGCGGCCCCTTCCGGCACCTGCAGCTCCAGCCGGACGGTCTCGGTGGTGGCGAAGTCGAAGTCCGGGTCCGTCACCACCAGGTCGGACAGGCGCTGCGGCGCGTCCGGGAGGGGCCTCGCGGAGGGGGCAGGGTCGGTGCAGGCGCTCAGGCCGAAGACGGCGGCGCACACGAGGCCCGAGAGGGCGAGGGGCAGGGACTTGCTCATGGAAGCTCCGGAGGGAGTGAGGCCGGGCACCGTACCAGCCCGTCTTTCATGGTTGCAAGCCCAGCGGCCGTTTGCGTTCTCAGCGGACGCGGCCGCCCGGTCTCAGGCCCACATCCTCCGGGCCGCCTCGCCGCAGCGCTCGCACAGCGGGTGGGCGCCCTTCCCGCCGCGCCGCTCGACGCAGGCCAGGTGCAGGGGCGCGGTGCACCCCGGGCACTCCACCGCGAACAGCCTCAGCGCGCAGTGCCGGCAGGCCAACACGTCACACACCTCGCAGGGGGCCGCCACCTCCAGACAGGCCACGCACAACGGCCGCGCGCACCCATCGCAGTACGCGAAGAGCACCTCCCCGTTCACCGCCGCCCCACAGTCCCCGCACTCCCACGCTTCCGAGGTCACCACCTGCATGTCGCGCCTCCGTTCGTCGTTGGTCCTTCTCCAGCGTTTGCCCGGACAGGGTACGGAACGGCGCTGACGTTCCCGGCGGTGCCGGGCCGGTGGCCGGGCAGGGCGGCGTCGTCCGGTCACCACTTGCCGCGGACGATCATCCGGCAGCCGACGGCGGGCCCTGGCCGAGCGGGCGGGACGCGAGGTGCTCGAGGAGGAAGTCCCGGAAGGCGGTGACCTTGCGCGGGACGTGCTGCGCGCGGGCGTAGACGAGGGCCAGCGAGGAGCTGGACCAGACGAGGCCCGGCACCACCCGCACCAGCTCGCCGGAGGCGATGAGCCCGTGGGTGAGGAAGGTGGGCAGCCAGCCGATCCCCATCCCGCACCGGACCATCTCGCGGAGGAAGAGCATGTCGTCGCCGAGCAGGCGGCCGGGGGCGCTGGCGGTGTGCTCGAGCTCCACCGGGAGGGGAAGGCCGCGGAAGCGCACCCACTCGTGGCCCGCGAGGTCCTCCGCGCTTCGAGGCGTCCCCTTGCGGGCGAGGTAGAGCGGGGAGGCGAACAGGCCCACGTCGATGGGCGTCAGGCGCCGGATGATCAGCGACGAGTCGGTGAGCTTTCGGCCGGCCACGCGGAGCGCCAGGTCCACGCCCTCGCTCACGATGTCCACCACGCGGTTGGTCACCAGCACGTCGAGCCGGACGGAGGGGTAGCGCAGGAGGAAGCGGGACATCACCTCGGGCATGAAGGTCGCGGCCATGTCCGCGCTCACCGTGATCCGCAGGTCGCCCGAGGGCGTCTCCTCGCGCTCGGGGAGCGTGCCCACCGCCTCCCGCAGGGAGCTCAGCAACGGGGCGGTGCGCTCGTAGAGGACGGTGCCGGCGGTGGTGAGCGAGGCCTGGCGGGTGGTCCGGTGCAGAAGCCGCGTGTCCAGCGAGGCCTCGAGCTGCGCCACGCCCCGGCTCACCGTGGACTTGGGCAAGCCGAGCCGGCGAGCGGCCTCGCTGAAGCTGTTCGCGTCCGCCACCGCCACGAAGAGCGCGAGCAGGTTCAGGTCCGTCGTTCCAGCCATGGAACGGTGTTTTAGTCCCGCGGGAAGTGGTGCGGAATCAGCAACGGCTGCAGAGTGGTTTCCATCATTCGCTGCACCCCGTCCCCAACTCCAAGAGAGAAAACGAACACATGAACCTCAAGCCTCTTTTCGCCGCCGCCGCCCTCGTCGTCCCGGGCCTCGCGTTCGCCGCGCAGTACGACATCGACCCGTCGCACTCGCAGGCGCAGTTCAGCGTGCGCCACATGATGATCACCAACGTCCGCGGCGAGTTCGGCAAGCTCCAGGGCACGCTGAACCTCGACGAGAAGAACCTGAAGAACTCGACGGTGGAGGCGACGATCGAGACCGGGTCGATCAACACCCGCGAGGACAAGCGCGACGAGCACCTGCGGTCGCCGGACTTCTTCGACGTGGCCAACCACCCGAAGATCACCTTCAAGAGCACCGGCTTCAAGAAGGCGGGCAAGGACAAGTACAAGGTCGCCGGTGACCTCACCATCCGCGGCGTGACCAGGCCGGTGACCCTGGACGTGGAGATCCCGTCCACCGAGCTGAAGGACCCGTGGGGCAACACCAAGCGCGGCGCCTCGGCCACCACCGAGATCAACCGCAAGGACTTCGGGCTGGTCTGGAACCAGAACCTCGAGACCGGGGGCGTGCTGGTCGGTGACCTCGTGAAGGTCCAGCTCGACCTGCAGCTCACCAGGAAGGCCGTCGAGCAGGCGAAGAACTAGCGCGCTGCACGCTGTTCTCAGCGAACGAAGAGAGAAGGCCGCCGGATCCCATCGGGTCCGGCGGCCTTTTCCTTTCAGAAGATGGCCAGGTAGGCCCAGCCCTTGCCGAAGCCCCCGCGCCACACGGCCTGTGCGCCGCTCTTCACCGCGGCGGCGCCGGCCACGCGGTGGGCGAAGGGCTCCTCGCACGGGTAGCGCTCGCGCCAGAACGGGGCGAGCCCGGGCGCCTGTGCGTCGGGGGCGAGCGCGGCCTCCACCCGCTTCGTCCCGGCCGGGTCCACGGTGGAGTTGGCCCACGCCCACAGCCACATCTCGTCCTCGGAGGTCCAGGTCCCGAGCAGCTCCGCGTCCAGCGTGAGCGCCGGCCGCCCGGGGAGGTCGAAGCTCGCCTTCGCGGTCTTCTGGTCGAACCGCCAGCCGGTGCAGCCCCCGAGCCGGAGCGCCAGCGCGTCCTGCCGCTCGGGCAGCGCGGCCTCCGCCGTCTCCAGCGCCTCGAGGAAGGGTTCGGTGAGGAAGAGCGCCTGGGCCATCCCCTGCGGCACGCTGATCGAAGCGGCGGGCGGACCGGAGGGCTCGTTGAGCGTGAGCATCAGCCGGTTCATCCCCTGCCGCGTCACCGTGGCCCGGGCGCCGCTCCACTCCACCCCGCGTCCGTGCAGCAGGTGGAGCGCGTCCGTCAGCGCCGCCGCCAGCCCCGCCATCCGCGCGCCCGGATCCATCCCGAGGGCGGGCATCGGCTTCGGCTTCTCGGCCAGCTCGGTGTCCACCTGGGCAACCCGGAGCGTGTCGCCGTGCCGGTCGAGGGAGAGCTCGGCGCGCGTCCAACCGCGGGGCGCCACCACGCTCAGGGCATCGGTCACCTCGCAGGCGAGGTGCGCGAGCGTCTCGTCGGGACCCGACGGGGAGGAGGGCTGGGACTCGGAGCGGTGGGCCATGGCCCCGTGCGCATACCGGGCCTTGCCCCTTCCGTCGAGCGTCCGTCAGCCCCCGCGCGGGAGCCGGCGCCTGAACGCCCGGATGGCGGCGACCAGGCCCAGCAGGCCCACCGGCCCGCCGGGGACGGAGGCGCAGCTCCCCACCGGACCGGCCCCGGCCGAAGCGTCGGCCGGATAGTCGCCGCTGACGTGCTTCAGGGTGACCGGCGGCAGCCGCGGTTCCTGGCAGAAGCGGACCCAGTCCACGCCGTACTCGCAGGTGGCCTTGCCGGTGCAGTCCGCGTTGGAGGAGCAGGTGCGCCGGCACAGGGTCTCCTCGCCCACGCGGCCGCTGCACTGGGTCCCGTTCAGGCAGAACGTCTTGCCGATGATACAGGGACCGCCCTCGGGCACCTCCGGCTTCTGGAGGAAGCGGCAGGCGCCGTCGTAGCAGGCCATGCCCGTCCCGCACTCGGGGTCGTCGGTGCACCGCCGCGAGCAGTAGCTGTTGCTGCGCTGCGGGTCGGTGGTGCACAGCCGGCCGAAGCACACCATCGGGCTGTTGCAGACGAGCCCGTCCGGCACGCAGTCCGGATCCGGCATGGGGCACTCGTGCAGCGAGCACACGCCGTCTCGCGCGCAGTCCGCCGGGCAGTCCAGGTCCATCAGCAGGTCCGGGCAGCGCGCGTCGCACACGCCGTCGGTCAGGCAGTAGCAGTCCTCGTCCACCGGGGTGCAGCCTTCGACGCAGCGCCCGTCGGTGGCGCAGGTGGGCGCCTCCTTCTCGTTCATCCACGCGTCGATGAACTCGGCGTACGCGTCCGTCCGGATGTCGCCGCCGAAGGTGCAGACCCCGTTCCCGTCGAACGAGTGCACGCCGATCTGGCGCTCGCGGCCGTCCGAGAAGACGTGGAAGGTGGGCCCGCCCGAGTCGCCGCTGCAGATGCCCCGGCCCATCTGGTCGCCGAGGTACAGGTGCGTCCCCTGCATCCCCGAGATGGTCAGCTCCACCTGCCGCTTGGTGCCCGAGTCGTTGCGCTGCCTCGAGGTGATGCCGTAGCCCACCGCGCGGATGGGCGCGCCCTGCTTGCCGAAGAGCGGCTCGCGGTTCCACATCTTCGGCGGCACGCCCGGCGCCCGCTGCAGCAGCGCCAGCGCGATGTCGTGCTGCAAGGTCTCGCCGTGCGCGCTCCAGCCCGGGTGCATCCGGTACTCGGTGATCCGGATCCAATCCTGCTGGTGCGCGTTCTCCGCGTAGGTCACGTTGGTGGCGAAGAGGGTCACGGACTCGGCGTTGTTGATGGCCGGGTCCACGCAGTGCGCCGCGGTGAGCAGCGTCCGCTCGCCGATCAGCGTGGCCGTGCAGCCCGACGCGGTGCCGTTCGAATAGATCATCCGGAGCATGAAGACCTCCGGGTCACCGTGGTTCACGCTGCCGCCGACGATCTCCGCCCGCTGCGTCCCCGTCTGCTCCACCGGTCCGAAGCCCGGCCCCTCCTGGGTGGGACCGCAGCCCGCGAGCGCCGCAGACGCGCCCACCGCCGCAACGGTCAGCGCGCGGCGGACGACCCGGAGCCGCCGCCGTCGAAGGCCCGCCAACGCCACCAGGCCGAACGACAGCGCGCCGCCGAGCCCGCCCATTCCTCCGCCCGAGGCCGCGCAGCCCGCGCCCAGGCCGGTGTCCGCCTTGCGCCCCTCCACGCGGGCGTTCCGCAGCACCACCGGCCCCCTGTTCTGGACCGTGCCGCCGTCGCCGTTGCCGCCGCCGGAGACGCCCGTGCCCTTGCAGTAGAGCTGGCCGTTGTGGCCGGCGGTGCAGACCTGGTTTGCGCCGGGGCAGGTGCCCGGACCGCTGCAGGGCAGGGCGCACGTCAGCGCGTCCGCGCTCTCGCCGGTGCAGATGCCGCCGAGCAGGCAGTACGAGCCCTCGTCGCACGGCTGGCCGATCTGGATGGGCTCCCGCTGGGGGAAGCGGCAGGCGCCCGCCGCGCAGACCATCCCGGTGGACGCGCAGTCGCCGTCCACGGTGCAGGGCCTCGAGCAGTAGGTGAAGCTGCGCTGCGGATCCCCCACGCAGCGGCGCCACAGGCACTGCAGCTCCGTGGTGCAGCTCAGGCCCTCGGGGCGGCAGTCATCGTCCGGCCGCGGGCAGACGTCCTGCGCGCAGACGTCGTTGGTGCGGCAGTCCACCGGGCAGTCCGGATCCTTCGTCACGTCCGGGCACTCCGCCGAGCACACGCCGTCCTTCGCGCACACGCAGTCGATGTCCGGCTCGCTGCAGCCCTGGGCGCACTTGCCGTCCTCTGCGCACGTCGCGACCTCCCAGGCGCCCATGGCCTGCTGCACCCACGGCGCGTAGTAGGCGACGTTCATGTCCACGCCGTAGTGCCGGCAGTCCTGGTCGCCGTAGGAGACCACGCCCGCCACCACCTCCTCGCCCGTGCCGGGATCGGTGATGAAGCCCGGCCCGCCCGAGTCGCCCGAACAGGTCTGCGCCAGCGGGTTCGACTGGCCGGATTCGATCTCCGTCAGGCTGATCTGCCGGATGTTCCAGGTCCCGTGCCGCTTCACGCCCGAGGTGTTGGTGTCCGGCGCGGTGACCCCGAACCCCGAGTGCCGGATGGGCCTGCCGATCCAGGCGTTGTTCAGCGGCTGGGTGTTGATCCGCATCGGCGCCGTGTGGATCACCGGGCTCTCGAGCCGCAGCACCCCGATGTCCGCGCGCAGGCCCTGGCCGCCGGCGTAATCGGGGTGGCGCACCTGCTGGACCACCCGCATCGTGGCGCTGGGCTGCGAGACATAGGTCCCGAAGACGGCGAAGTAGTTGGCGTTGGGCCCGTACGTGTTCACGCAGTGGGCTGCCGTCAGGATCGTCCTGGGGCCGATCAGCGTCCCGGTGCAGTAGGGGATGAAGCCGCCCCCGTACCCCACGCTCAGCGAGACGACCGCAGGGCTGCCGAAGTCCGTCGTGCCCCCGATGATCGGCGCCCGCCGCCGTGCGAACTCTTCGGTGGGCTGGGGAGGCGCTTCGTCGTTGCCACCTTCCGGTGCGTCCAGCGTGCCGCCGCAGCCGGCGAGGGCTGCGACCCCGAGCGGAACGGCGAGAAGAACGCCCAGGATGGCGGAACGAAGTGACGCGTGCATTGAGGTGGAGCCCTCCGCGGCTGGCTGAGCGGGCTGGGATGAATACCACGCGCCCTCCCCGCTGCCACCGCGGGGATAACCCGTCGAGCAAGCTGTATGCCGCGGTGGGATACCCAGCGATGACGGCAGCTTACGCCCGTTCTCTTGGCCGTTGACGCGACGCGTTGCGACAGCGCCGTCCCTTCTTCGTCCGATCTTCGGACAGACCCGAGGTTTGAGGCGCGGACCCTTTTCGGAGAAGCTGGCGGGCTTCGTGGGAACCATCCTCAAGGGCGCCACCCTCGTCGATCTCGAGCCCGCCTCGGTGGAGAGGGCGGATCTCCGGATCGACGGTCCGTACATCACCGCGCGCGCGCCGTCCCTGGAGGCGCAGGAGGGCGACGAGGTCATCGACCTCTCGGGGCACCTGGTCTTGCCGGGGATGGTCTCCGCGCACCACCGGCTGAGCGCATGCTTCGCCCGCGGTCTGGAGCGGCCCTTCGAACGCGCCGCGCTCGAGGACGCCCTGGACGCGGATGCGGTGGAATTGGCCGCCTCCGCCGGTGCGCTCGAGGCCCTGCAGGCAGGCACCACCACGGTGATCGACCGGCTGGTCTCGCCGGCGTTCGTGATGGGCTCGCTCTCGCGGGTGGCGAGGGGCGTGGACGCGGTGGGGCTGCGCGCCGCGCTCTCCTGGGAGGTGACCGACCGCGCCGGCGAAGACGTCCGCGAGGACGCGCTGGTGGAGACGGTGGCCTTCCACCACCAGCACACAGGACACCGCAGGTTCCGGGCGCTGCTGGGCGCGGCCGGGCTGCACGAGCTCTCCGACGAGGCGCTGGAGGGGCTCGTCCAGGCCGCCCAGGCAATCGGTGTCCCGCTCAGCGTGACGCTGGCAGAGACGCCGGAGGAGTCGCGGCTGTGCGTGGAGCGGTACGGGAAGACGCCGCTGGCGAGGCTGCTCGAGCGGGAGGGGCTGCTGGACGCGAGGTCCCTGGTCGCGCACGCGGTGCACCTGTCCTGGCCCGAGCTGTCCGAGGTGCTGGGCACCGGCGCCTGGCTGGTGCACACGCCGGTGGCGGACGCGGGGCGCGGGGAGGGGTACGCGCCGGCGGGCAAGTTCGGCGCCCGGGCGGCGCTGGGGACGGCCGGGCAGGGCGCGGACCTCTTCGCCGAGGCGAAGTGGGCGAGGCTCCGGGCACAGGACGCGGGGCAGCCGGTGTCGGTCCTGAGGATGCTCGCCAACGGGCACCGGATCGCCTCCGAGCTCTTCGGCGAGACCATCGGCCCGCTGGCGGAGGGCGCGGTGGCGGACCTGCTGGTGCTGGACTACCGGCCCCTGACGCCGCTCGATGCCCGGACGCTGGAAGCGCACGTCACCCAGGGAATGGGCGCGCGCGACGTGGTGTCGGTGATGGTGGACGGGGCGTGGCGGCTGTGGGCGCGCCGGCCCGTGTCCGTGAGCCCGGAGCTGCTCTCGGCGCATGCCGCCGCTGCCGCCCACGCGCTCTGGGCCCGCATGCCGGGGCTGCCCTTGCCAGGCTCGGGCGAGTTCGAGGAGCCATTGAAGGAGGAAGCCGCGCCGGTTAACACGGGCGCATGATCGCGCTCTCGCTCGCCGCCGTGCTGCTTGCCGCCGCCCCTTCCCCGAAGGTGGGCCAGCCCATCCCCGACTTCCAGGCCCAGGACACCGAAGGGAAGACCCAGTCCCTGGCCGAGGCCACGAAGCAGGGCCCGGTGGTGGTCGCGTTCTTTCCCAAGGCGTTCACCCCCGGCTGCACCATGCAGATGAAGGCCTTCCGCGACGCGCAGGGCGAGCTGGAGAAGAAGGGCGCGCAGGTGTGGGCGGTCTCCATGGACGACAAGGAGACGCTGGCGAAGTTCAAGAAGGACCTCGGCGCGCAGTTCACCTTCCTGCCGGATCCGGAGGGGAAGATCTCCCGGCACTTCGGCGTGGCGAAGGAGGGGAGCAAGACCGCCTCGCGCGCGAACTTCGTCATCGGCGAGGGCCGCAAGCTCCTCGCGGTGGAGACCGGGATGGGCGCGGTGAACCCGGACGAGGCCATCGCCGCCTGCGGGTCGAAGTAGCCCCGGAGCGCTACTCCAGCACCGGCGCGGCGTTGCGGATCGCCGCGTCGATCATCTCGCGCTGGCCCATGGCGAGCTCGGCGGGCAGCTCGTCCTCGCGGAAGAAGGCGACCTCGGAGATCTCGGTCACGTTGACCGGGGCGCGCACCGGATCGTCCACCGTGCACTTGGCCACCACCGTCACCGCGTGGAAGCGCACGTCGCGGTCCGGGTGCGACCAGACGCCCACCAGGCCGTCGTAGGTGAAGGCCTCCACGCCGGCCTCCTCGAGCAATTCGCGGTGGAGCGTGGCGCGCAGGGTCTCGCCCCATTCGACGGTGCCGCCCGGCAAGGCCCACGTCCCGGTGTCCGCGCGGCGGATGAGCAGCCAGCGGCCGTCCCTGCCCTGGGCTGCGGCCACCATCCCCACCACCGGCCGGCGCAGGATGTGGCGGAGGATCTCCTTGCCGGTGAGCAGCACGCCCTTCGGAAGACGGGAGAGGATCATGGGCCGCGCGTGTAGCACGAGGGCCCTCCCCACGCGTGGAAGCGTGTTAGGAGCACGCCCGATGAGCACGCCGAACCCCACGCCGCCGCCCCCGAAGAAGCTCGACGCCAGGGAGCGCCTCAAGCTCCTGTGGAAGGAGTACGGAACGCTCGCGGTGGTGGTGTTCCTCGTGCTGTGGGTGGGCACGCTCAGCGCGATCTACGTGGCCGTGAAGATGGGCTGGCGCCAGGCCGAGGTCATCGCCGCCGGCGCCGCCTCCGAAGAGGGCATGGGCAAGACCGCCGGCACCTTCGGCGTGGCCTACCTCATGTTCCGCTTCACCATGCCCTTCCGCGTCGCCGCCACCTTCATCCTCACCCCGATCGTCGCCAAGCTGCTCGAGCGGTTCGGGTGGAGGAAGCCGCAACTGAAGGGCTGAGGACGCGCGGGTGCGTCAGTGGCAGGCCGCGGTGTAGATCACCGTCACCGTCTCTCCGCTGTCGGCCGCGTACGGCGGCGCCAGTTGGACGACGTTGCGGCTGCTGTCCCAGGTCCACACCGGCGTGCCGGTGGCGCTCGTCGCGGGAAGGGGAACACCGTCAATCGCCACGATCAGCGGTGAGCGCGACGGGTCCGGCTGCGAGGTGAGGAAGTAGCGCTCCGGCGGCGCGAAGCTCCGCGCTGCGATGTCCTGGAGGTACGGCCTGTAGTCCAACGTGCAGAAGTCCCGCGCCACGCCGTCCGTCTGCGCGGTGAGGAGCTGCATCAGAGGGTCAGGCGTGAGACCGCCGCTCGCGCAGGTGGCCTCGCCGGGCGGGCTGATGACACCGATGGCGTTGAACCGGAGGTCCGTCTTGCGGTGGTGGCCGAGGACGTTCCACATCCGGTCGAGCAGCTCCGTCGCCGGCCGGTCCGTCCGGTCGGGGTCCTCCTGCACGCAGACGATGGAGAGCGACGCGCCCTCCCGGAGGAACCCCTGGTTGTGGCCGAAGCGAAGCGGGTTCGACAGCGCGGCGAGCACGGGCTCCACACAGCGCTGCTGCGGGTCCCCATTGCCACCGAGGTGCACCTTGGCGATGAACTTCGACCGCAGGTTCGGCGTGGCGGGCGTGAGGATCTTCTCCGGGTGGGAGGCGCCGCTCACGAGCGTGCCGAAGCCGGGCCGCGCCGGCGACTCCGCGCGCAGCACCCCGAGCTGATAATCCACCCCGGGATCATGGAAGTCGTCGAAGGCGTCACCCAGGGCCTGATGCATCCAGTGCGTCCCCCCCGAGTCGTCGATCACGAAGAGCACGTCCACCTTCCGCGGCTGCGGCGGGAGCTCCCAGGTGTCCGTGTGGACGCCGCTCACCGTCGCGCGCGCCTGCAGCGAGGCGCCGCCCAGCATCACGCCCTGTCCGGCCGAGGTTCCGGACGCCGAGAGCAGCGCGGTGGCGAGCCCCTCCCGCTGCGGACGGAAGCGCACCTCCAGCTCCAGCGGCTGCGCCGGGTGGACGACTGCATTGGCGGGCGGCGGCGAGACCCACTCGAACTCGCCCGCTCCGGTGGTGGCCGCGAGGTCGATGGACGAGAGGGACGCAGGCGTGCTGCACCGGTTGTAGACGCGCACCTTCCGGGATTCGGACGCGCAGCCGAGCGCGACGGTGCCGAAGTCCACGAGCCACGGCGAGAACTCGAGGCAGGTGTCGGACACCTCCGCCGAGAGGGCCACCACGGACTGCGGCTTGAGCAGCGACGTTGCGTGGAGGCGGAGCGCGCCGCTGAGCGACCTGGGGCCGGAACCGGGGAGGATGGCCGGCGCGGTGAGATGCACGGGGAACTCGACCGATGCGCCGCCGGGGACCGTGAGCTGCGCCGGGCCCAGCTCGAGGGTGAAGGCGGGGTCCGATCCCGCCTCGAAGACGGGCGCGGTCACCAGGCACTCATCGTCCGGGTGGGCCCCGTCGTTGATGAAGCGCACGGCGAGCGTACGCCGCGCTCCGGGCTCGAGGCGGCCGAAGGAGAGGGCGCCGGTGGAGAGCGTGTAGTTGCACGACGGGAGCGTCTCCGCCGTCGCGGTGACCTCGACCTGCACGACCGGCTCGTCCGGGTCGTTGGAGTAGATCGTGATCAGGGCCCGCTTGGCTCCGGCGGACTGCGGTGTCAGGCGAACGAGCAGCTCGACGAGGTTCTCACCCACCTTCGGGGCCAGTCCCCTGGAGCCGTCGTAGGTGTCCGGGATGGTGAGCTCGAACTCGCCCGGGGCGGTGTTGCTGTCCGCGATCGGCTCGATCAACGCCCACGGCTGCGTGGGCTCTCCGTTCGCGTCCGGAATGCCGAGCCGGAGGTTGTAGCGCTCGTCCGAAGGGCTCGGCGACGTCCCCGCGTTGAGCACCGTCAGCTTGCGCGCGGACGAAGAGGGCGTCGCGCCGTTCGGGTTGAAGGCGACGCGGCCAAAGTTCAGCCTGGGCGAAGGGTTGACCTGGATGTCTGGCCCGCCGCCGAAGCAGCGCAGGGCAATTTGCCCACGCGGCTGAAGGGGGAGATTGGTCTCGAAGGTGAGGAGCCAGTGCCGGGGCCCGTAGGCGGAAGGACGCAGGGCCACGGTCACGGTCCCCGAACCGCCCGGGGCCAGGGTGAGCTCCGTGCCGGTCAGGACCTCTGCCTCGCTCGGTGAGGTGGTTCGGATCCCGGTCAGCTCGACGGGCGTCGCGCCGGCGTTGAGGAAGGTGACGTCGTGGCGCACCTCGCTCCCGGGCGTGACGTGGCCGCAGTCCATGCCGTGAGGGTCCCAGGTGAGCTGGGCCCCCACCGCGGTTCCCGAGAGCGTCACCGTCTGCGGGGCGCACCCTTCTGCCGGGGTCATGGTGACGCGGGCGGTCTGCGGGCCGTGCCCCTCCGGAATGAAGTCGAAGCCGAGCGTGTGCGTTTCGAACGGCGCGATCTCCACCTTTCCCGGGCCGCTGCCATCGCGGAAGCGGAACGAGCCGGCCGCTGCGTCCGCGCCCGTCAGCTCCGACACGGTGAGCACCGCGGGCGCCGAATCGAGGTTCCGGAACGTCACCTCCCGCTGCGCCTGCCCTCCGTGAATCACGGTGCCAAAGGACAGCGTCGCCGGCACGTCACACCTGCCCGCGAGCGCGTCGCCGGAGAAGCGGAGGTCCACCGTTTCGGCGCCCTCGCGTGGGCCCTCGAGATGAAGCCGGAGGTGCAGCGCGTGCGCGACCGGTGACTCCTCGCTGCTGGGCGGGGTGAAGCGCACGCTCATGGATGCCGAGCGGCCGGGCAGGACCTCGAGCGACTCGTTCCAGTCGAACTTCCAGGCTGCAGGGGAGGACGAGGTGACCTCCTCGATGCGCGCCACCGTCACCGGACCTTTCCCCACGTTCCGCAGAGTCACCTGGCGCTCGGCGGTCCCGTCCATCCACACCGTTCCCAGAGCGAACCGGGCCTCCCGCGAGGAGATCGGGGTGCCGTCTTCGGCCTCCGAGAGGGCGTGGAGTTCACCTTCGGGCCGGTCAAGCGTTCGTGGACCGCACGCTGCCGTGGCGGCGAGGAGGAGGCAGACGGCGGGGACGACGAGCGGGCGCGACATGGCAGGAGCATGCCGCTGCACGCCGGATCTTTCCAAAGTGGCGAGCGCCATCGTCGCGCGGCGCCGTGATTGCAGAGTGACAGCGCTGCCAGCAACCGCGACGTCTCGAAGAAGGTGCTCTACCCGTGAGCGACTGGAGTGCAACGCCGAACCCGGGAGCGGCCTGCGGCGTCAGGTCAGATACTGTTGTAGGGCCGCCCAACCTTCACGCGATACGCATCTTCAGGAACCCCACCCGTCTCCAACATCTCCCGAAGGATGGGCAGCGCGTCGGCGGTCGTCTCGAACTCGACGAGCGTGCGATAGGAGGAAGCGTTCGGCTCTTGTTCTATCGGGGTCATCGCCGCCGCTTCGAAGCCCATCGGCGAGCGAGCGACCCAGCCGATGACGCTCCGCAGTTCCCGGAGCGAGTACGGCACGATGTCGACAGTTGCCTCGGGCTCGCAAAGAACAGGCGACATGCATGCGTCTGCCATGATCCTGTCGACCGAGCCGGGCGCCATCTCGGATGCGCTCAAGATGATGAGCCTGGTTGGACCCGCGCCGACGGACGAGGCGATCGCGTGTCCTGCGTACCCGTGGATGTCACCGTAGACATTCAGCGGGTCCTGTTCGCCATACTCGAGCGGTGCCTCCCCCAGCACAAACGGTGTCGTCTGAGCATACGCGAGTGCCTCGGCCCTCTCGGCCCTTGTGGACGCTTCTGGCATCTCCCCGCCACAAGAGGAGAGCGCAATCAAGAGGCAGAAGACTGCAACGAACCGTAGAGCTGCCAAGAGCGGCCTCCAGGACGCAGGGGGAACTTCCACTCAGTCTACCTCCTCGTCCTCGTCCTCATCGAGCAGCGCCGTGCCGTGCGCGGAGCCGCGAGCCGTCTGGGGGCCGGTTCTGGAGGTGAAAACCGCGCCTGGGCTCCTGTGGGCCTCGCAGGGCCGAGCTGGCACCGCACCGCATGGTTAGTACCTGCCCGGGAAGGGGTCTCCAGAGCTCGCAGGGGGCTGTAGGCGCGGCGCCGGATCGGAGTGCGGCCGGTGGGAGTCGACGAGGCGCGAGGTTTTGCTCGTCGGTATTGCAGACTGGAGGATGCGCGGGGGGAGGTCGGAAGATCGATCCGCTCCATTGGGTAAAGACCGCGCCTTCAGTCCTCGCCGTCCTCGTCCTCATCGAGCAGCGCCGCGCCGTGCGCTTCATAAAGCGCGTTGGAGCGGGCGAAGACTTCGATGAAGCCCGAGCCCTGCCAGTAGAGCGCGTCCGGGTCGTGCTGGAAGGCGATGAGCTGGCCCATCGTCCCTTCCGATCCCGGCGTGCCGTCGATCATCAGGGCGGTGCCCAGTCCGTTGAACTCGGCGAAGGGGAGCCACTTCGGGTGCCGGAGGAAGGGCGCCACCCGCGGGTCCGAGTTGAGCGTCCGCCCGTTCCATTCGACGCGGTCCTCGTCCTCCACCGGGAGCGGCTGCAGGCCAGCGAACTCGAGCGACGCCTTCGGGTCCATCAGCGTGAGCAGCGCCAGCTCGTCGGTGCGCACGCAGAGCCACGGCGTCCCGCTCTTCGACCCGCGCGTGTGCCGGTAGAGCGCGCGCAGGTCCGGATCCAGCGAGACCCCGAACGCCCGCTCCCACGCGTCGAGCTCCGCGTCCGGAACGCCCGGCAGCGGATCCAGCGTCCTGCCCAACCCGCGGAGCACGGTCTCGAGCCTCTGCCACTCCGCCTTCAGCCCCGCCCTCATCCCGTCCGAACGGCTCACGAAGCCCGGCGGTCCCGCGGCGTGGCGCGGCGGTCCGGGGCGAGCCCGGCGTGGCGGATCCATCCTTCGTGCGCGTCGGCGGCGGGGCCCACCGGCTCCCAACCGGCCTCGGCCAGCAGCCCGCCGAAGATCGGCTCCTCGGGCGCGCCCTGGCGGCGGTCGCTGCCGCTCCTCGGGGTCGGCACTTCCTCGACGGTGCCCTCTTCATTCGTGGCCGGTACGTTCGCCATGCTCGCCTCCTTGCCCGGAACTCCACTCCCGCTTCGGCCCGGGTCAAGAAATCCACCGACGGCTGTCCGAAATCAGGACAGGCCGCAACCTCCGGGCGGCATGCGCCGATACATCAGGGCACGGGGGGCTGTTCAGGAGGCGAGCAATGTCGATTCAGATTCGTTCGGGTGACACGCTTTCGGGCATCGCGGTGCGGCACGGGACCACGGTTCCCGCCCTGCTCGCGGCCAACCCGCAGGTCAAGAACCCCAACCTCATCTACGCCGGGCAGCGGCTGAACCTCCCGGGCTCGCGGGACTCCTTCGAGCCTGCGCCCGCCGCCTCCGGCCAGCGCTACACCGTCCGCTCCGGCGACACCCTCTCCGGGATCGGCGCGCGCTTCGGCGTCTCGTACCAGGCCATCGCCCAGGCCAACGGCATCTCAAACCCCAACCGCATCTACGCCGGGCAGACGCTCACCATCCCCGGCCGCGCGGCCCCCGCCCCTGCGCCGGCCCCCGCGCCC
>CAZCWA010000016.1:0-22128 GCA_964502265.1 uncultured Myxococcaceae bacterium
TTTCAAGCCGGTAACACGGGTTCGAATCCCGTCGGGGACACTCAAGCGGGACATGGGTGCAGTCTCCACCTTCCCGGGGGCAGCCGGTGGACGGGCTTACCGGTCCGGGCTGGCGTCCCCATCCTCTTCAGGTGACGCCCACTCCGCCCCCTGGCGACGCATCCCGGGTCGAGTCCCTGTTGAGGCAGCGGGACGCGCTGGTGGAGATCGCCCGCTCGGATCCTGCGGCGCTCGACGGCTTCCTTCGCAACCTGCTGGCGCGGACCGCCCGGACGCTGGAGGCAGCCAGCGCCAGCTTCTGGACCGTGGCGGCGGGCGGCGGAACCGTCACCTGCGAATTGCTCTTCCGCGCAGCGGACGGGAGCTTCCACGCGCGCACCGAGTCCTCGCCCGCCCACTCGAGGTGCCCCGCGTGGCTCGAGCGCATGGCTGCGCGGGAACCCGGGACGGAGCCAGAGGAGGGGGCGCGGCTCGGCCCCTATGTCGAGGTGGATGGGCTGACCTCCCGGCTCGACGCCCCGATCTGGAGGGACGGGAAGGTGCTGGGCGTCCTCTGCATCGAAGGGGACGAGGCCCGAAGACGCTGGTCGGAGCACGAGCAGTCCTTCGTGACGGTGGTGAGCGCGCTGCTGTGCGGCGCCCTCGAGGGGGAGGCGCGGCATCGCGCCGAGCGGCGTTACGCGCTGATCGGTCAGGCCACGAAGGACGTGATCTACGACTACGCACCGGAGACCGGCCACATCGAGTGGGGCTACGCTCCCGGCGCGCTCGGATACAGCGAAGGCCAACTGTCGCCGCGCTTCGAGGCGTGGACGGAGCAGATCCATCCGGACGACCGGGACCGGGTGGTCGACGAGATGCGAAGGCACCTCGAGCCGGGTCAGCCGGGCATCCGGATCGAGTACCGCTTCCGCCGCGGGGATGGAGGCTGGGCGCTGGTGGTGGACCGCGGCTTCGTCGAGCACGGCCCCCGGGGACGCACCGCGCGGCTGATCGGCGTGATGACGGACATGACCGAGCAGCGGCAGCTCCAGGAGCAGCTCGCGCTGTCGGAGCGCCTGGCGTCCCTGGGCACGCTCGCGGCCGGCGTGGCGCACGAGATCAACAACCCGCTCGCGTACGTCCACGTGAACCTCGAGTTCGCGCTGGGGGCGATCGGCGAGCCGGGCCCGTTGCGGGAGGCGTTGCTCGAAGCGGCCGAGGGGGTGAACCGCGTCCGCCGGATCGTTCGGGATCTCAAGGCCTTCTCCCGCCCCGAGCGCGAGGTGCCGCAGCCGGTCAACCTCGTCCCGATGTTGGAGACGGCGATCAACATGGCCGCCGGCGAGCTGCGCCACCGCGCGCAGGTCCGGCGGGACTTCGGCACGGTGCCCGTGGTCTGGGGCAGCGAAGCGCGCGTGGGGCAGGTGCTGCTGAACCTCCTCGTCAACGCGGCGCACGCCATCCCCGAGGGCCGCGCGGGAGAGCACTCGGTCCTCGTCCGCACCGGCACCACCTCCGACGGCAAGGCGTTCATCGAGGTCGTCGACAGTGGCCGCGGCATTCCGCCGGAGCTTCTCAAGCGCGTCTTCGATCCGTTCTTCACCACCAAACCCGTCGGCGTGGGTACCGGGCTCGGCCTCTCCATCTCGCACGCGATCGTCAGCGCGATGGGCGGAACCCTGACGCTGCAGAACAACCCCGGCCGCGGGTGCACCGCGCGGGTCGTCCTCCCGGTGGGCAGCCGGGACGAGAAGAGCGCGGGACCGGCGGCGCAGTTGCCCACCGCGATGCGGAAGGACCCGGGCGGCGGGCGGGCGCGGATCCTCGTGCTCGACGACGAGGTGCAGCTCGCGGCCGCGATCCGGCGGATGCTCTCGCGCAGACACGAGGTCGTCGTTCACAACCGCGCCTCCGACGCGCTCGAGGCGATTCGCGGCGGAGGCCAGTTCCACGCGGTGCGCTGCGATCTGATGATGCCGGACATCTCGGGCGCCGAGTTCGTCCGGGCCCTGGGGGAACTCTCCCCTTCCCTCGCACGCCGGGTCGTCCTCATGACCGGGGGCGCGTTCACCCCCCAGGCGCGCGAGTTCCTCGCCACCTCGGGCCTGCGGGTGCTGGAGAAGCCGTTCGACACCGACGAGCTGCTCTCGATGGTCGACGCGATCCTCCAGACGCCCGAATGACCGCGCCTAGTCCACCGTCTTCTGCACCCTCCCGCCGCGCTTGCCGCTGCCGGACTCGCTGACGCCGCTGTACTCCCGGCCGGGGTTCTCCTCGTCTCCCTCCAGGCGCCCCGGTCCCTGGTGTGCGCCCGAACCGCCGAAGACCTTCTTCCGCGTCTCGTCGCTCATGTTCTCCGCCGCCTGGTGCGGCGTCTCCTCGCCTTTCTTGAACGGCATCTCAGTCCTCACCCTTTCCCTGGTAGCCCTTGTCCATCAGCGGCTTGTCGCCCTCGCGCTTCGCCTTGATCTGATCCTCGCCCACGTCCGCGTCGGAGATCGTCACGCCCTCCTCCGCCGCGCCGCGACGTGCGGTGGGATCCCGCCCGCTGCCGTCCTGCACCCTGCGCTCGAGCTCCTCGCGCTCATCGATGCGATCCTTGCGTTCGTTCTCTTTTGCCATCCGTCCAGCACCTCCTCTCCTTCGAGGTGGCGACGGCGGGGAGCGGGGGCAATAGTCGAAGGCGTGGACGCTCCCTCGCCGCTGCTCGCACCGCCGAAGTCGAAGGGACACTTCTCCGTCGTCCGCCTGCGAGAGGCCTGGTTCGTCGGCTGTGAGAGCCGCGAGCTGAAGGGCAGGCCGCTGTCCCGCGTCATCCAGGGCGTCCCGTTGGTGCTCTTCCGCGCGGAGGACGGGCGGCCGGCCGCCCTGCTCGATCGCTGCCCCCACCGCAACGTGCCGCTCTCCGAGGGCACGGTGAAGGCGGGCCTGCTGGAGTGCCGCTACCACGGCTGGAAGTTCGACGGCGGAGGGACCTGCCGCGCCATCCCCGGCTTGTGCGGCCCGGTGGAGGGCAAGGCCCGTCGCGCGCCCGCCTTCGCCACCGTGGAGCAGGACGGCTACGTCTACGTCTGGGCCGAGCCGGACGTGGAGCCCACCCATGTGCCCTACGCGCTGCCGCACGTGAACGACCCCGCCTATTCGACCGTGCGCCGGAGCTTCCGCGTGCCGGGGACGATCCACGCGGTGGCGGAGAACGCGCTCGACGTGCCGCACACCGCCTTCCTCCACGGGGGGCTCTTCCGCACCGCCGCGCCGGAGAAGGTCAACGAGATCGAGGTCGTGGTCCGCCGCTTCGGCGATCGCGCGGAGGCCGAGTACATCGGCGAGCCGGCACCGAAGGGGCTGGCGGCGAGGGTGCTCGCGCCCGGCGGCGGCGTGGTCCAGCACTTCGACCGCTTCATCCTGCCGTCCACGACCCAGGTCGAATACCGGCTCGGCCCGGACAGCCACCTGATGGTGACCTCGCTGCTCACGCCGATCTCGGATTTCGAGACGCTGCTCTACGCCGCGGTCACCTTCCGGCTGCCGGTGCCCCACTGGCTGGTGCGCCCGTTCCTGCAGCCGGTGGCGGTCCACATCCTCAAGCAGGACGCGCGGATGCTCGGACTCCAAAGAAGCACCGTCCAGCGCTTCGGCGGCGAGCAGTACGCGTCCACGGAGATCGACGTGCTCGGGCCGCAGATCCTCCGCCTGCTGCTCCAGGCACAGCGCGGCGAGCGCCCCCCGGCCGATGCGCCGCCGGACGAGCACCGGGTGAAGATGCGCACCTGAGCCCACCGGGCGGGGCGTGATAGAAAACCGCGTCTTGTTGCCCCCTGCCGCCGCACCGGATCCCCTTCGCCTCGGCGTCGCCACCCCCGAACGGGTCGCCCTCTCGCTTCCCATCGCCGGCATCGGCTCGCGCACCGGGGCCTGGCTGGTGGACGCCGCGCTGATGTTCCTCTTCTGGATCGTCGCCTACTTCCTGCTCACGCTCGTGGCGGACGTGCTGGACCTCGTGCAGGGGATGTCGTCGATGGTCGCCGCGCTCGTCCTCGCCGGCGTCTTCGCCACGCAGTGGGGCTACTGGACCGCCTTCGAGACCTTCTGGAGCGGACAGACGCCGGGCAAGCGGTGGGTGGGCATCCGCGTGGTGCGCCTCGATGGCGCGCCGGTGGGCTTCTTCGAGAGCGCGGTGCGGAACCTCCTGCGGCTGGTGGACTTCCTGCCCGGGCTCTACGGGGCCGGCGTGGTCACCATGCTGGTCAATCCGCTGCACCGGCGGCTGGGCGATCTCGCCGCGGGCACGGTGCTCATCCGCGACGAGCAGGTGTCGCTGTCGCGCTACGAAGACGAGCCTCTCGCGTCATCCTCCTCTGCCGCGCCGCTGCCTGCGTCCGAGGCGGAGCTGCTGCTCTCGTTCTTCGAACGCGCGGACGCGATGTCCCCCGAGGCGCGCGCGCGGCTGGCGCAGGGTTTTCTCCGCAAGCTCGATGACCGGCTCAGCGACGCGCAGCGGACGCAGGCTTCGACAGGACCCGCGGCGGCGGAGAGGGTCCTCCGCGAGCTCCTCGGCCGGACGGCGCAGGGGTAGCGGGCGGTGTCCGAGCCCATCTCCCGCTTCGTCTCGCGCCGGCGTCCGGACTGGGACGCGCTCTCTGCGCTGCTCTCGCGGCAGAAGACCGGCGGGCTGTCGCTCGACGAGCTGCAGAAGCTCGATCGGCTCTACCGGGTGGCGGCGGCGGACCTCGCGCACGCGCAGGCGCACTACGCGGGATCGGACGCGCACAGGTTCCTCAACGGGTTGTGCACCACGGCCTACGGCGCCATCTACCAGGCACCGAAGGACCGGCTGGCGGCGGCGCGGCGCTTCTACGCGGAGGGCTTCCCCGAGGCGGTGCGCGATGCGGGGCGGCACATCTCGGCGAGCGCCGCGCTCTTCGTGCTGGGGCTGTTGCTCGGGGCGGCGGTGGTGCTGCTGGAGCCGACCGGCGCCGAGCTGCTGGTGCCGCAGGCGCTGCGGGACTACGTGGCGCGCGGCGAGCTGTGGACCGACGACTTCTTCTCCATCACGCCGCCGGGCCTGGCCTCCACGCAGATCGCCACCAACAACATCGGGGTGACGGTGGCCGCCTTCGCGCTCGGGCTCACCGCGGGGCTGGGGACGGTGTTCGTCCTCCTCAACAACGGCGTACACATCGGCTCGGTGTTCGCGCTCTGCGCCCGCGAGGGCATGGGCCTCCGGCTGCTCGACTTCATCGGCGCGCACGGCTTCGTCGAGCTGTCGATCATCGTCATCGCCGGCGGCGCCGGGCTCCTGCTCGGGCACGCGCTGGTGGACCCGGGCGAGCTTCCGCGCAGCGAGGCCCTGCGGCGCAACGGTCAGCGGGCGGTGCGGCTGGTGGTCGGCTGCGCGCCGTTCCTCTTCGCCATCGGCTTCGTCGAAGGTTACGTCTCGCCGGCGCCCTTCCCCACGTGGACGAAGGTCGCGCTCGGGCTGGCGCTGGGGGTGACCTTCTGGCTCTACCTGCTGCGCGCGGGCAGACGCACCCGCTGAAGGGCCTCGGCCCGCTGCAGCGCCTCGGCGCGTTCGGCCTCGCGGCGCGCGTGGTGCGAGAGGATCCGCTCGTAGGCCAGGTTCAGCGCCCGCATCCGGCCCTCGCTGCCGCCCTGTCGATCCGGATGGAACTGGAAGGCCAGCTCCCGGTAGCGCTCGCGCACCACCTGCACCGACGCGGAGGGCGAGACGCCGAGCACCTGGAAGGGATCCTGATCGTCGATCGCCGAGAGCCAGCGCTCGAGCCGCTCCTTCACCTGGCCGAACGCGCGGTCCTGCTCGTCGGTGCTGCGCGGGCGGGTGCGCACCTTGGCGTCGGCCCGGAAGATGTCCGCGTAGGTGGAGGAGACCCACCGGTGACACGAGGCGCAGCGGAAGTAGCGGACCCGTCCGCCGGAGCCCTGGTGCGCGCTCATCTTGATGCCGCAGTGCGTGCACTCGACGTCCACGTCCTCCAGCGCCTCCACCCGAACGCCCGCCCTGCCTGCCACCTGCATGTTCCTCCCGCCTCCCGCGTCACTCCCGCTTCTGAATCGGCTCTGCGACAGTCCTGTAGCGCAGTCTCAACCGGGTGGATCGCGCGTCAAGAAAACTGCTACAGCCTCCGGCGATGGCGCGCCCCGCTCCGCTTTGGCTTCTCGTGCTGGCCCTGGTTCCGCTCGTACCCGCACAGGCCCAGCGCGCGATCCGGGGGCAGGTGGAGTCCCAGCGGCGCGCGCCGGCGCAGAAGCCCCCTGCCCCGCCGCCCTCGGACGACGAGCCTGCCAACGCCCTGCCGCCGGTGAATCCGCGAGCGACGGCGGCGACCGAGGCGGACGTGGCGGTGCTCCGGGCCATCGGCTACCTCTTCGAGCCTGCGCCGCGCGAGATCAGGGTGCTGGCAGTGGGGGATGTGGCCCTGCTCGGCGATCCGCGCGGGCTCGATCCGCTCGCGCACATGATCCTCGATCCGGATCCCGTGGTGGCCGAGGCCGCCGCACTGGCGGTGGGAAGGTTCAAGCACCCGCGCGCCGAGCAGATCCTCGCCAACGTCGTGCACCACCCTTCGCTCAGCGTGGCGCTCAAGCTCGCGGCGGTGCGCGGGCTGCCGCTGCAGGACACGCCTTCTTCGCGCGAGCTGCTCACCGAGCTGTCCACCTCGGAGCGTCAGGCGCCGCCGGTGCGCGAGCTCGCAACCGAGCTGCTCAAGCTCATGGCCACGGGCTCGGCGCTCGGGCTCAGCATGGAGTCACAGAAGTGATCCCCGACCAAACCATCGCGTTCCTCGGCGCAGGCAACATGGCGGAGGCGCTCATCCGCGGCCTCCTCCAGAACGGCAATGTCCCGCCGCAGCGGCTCGTCGCCACCGCGCGCAGGGCGGAGCGCATCCAGGAACTCGGGACGAAGTACGGCGTCCGGGCGCTGAGCGACAACGTCGAGGCCTGCCGCGAAGCGGACGTGGTGATGCTCTGCGTGAAGCCGCAGGCGATGGACAAGCTGCTCGTGGAGATCGCACCGGCCATCGACGCGTCCAAGCTGGTGGTCTCGGTGGCCGCGGGCGTGCCCATCGCCGCGATCGAGCGGACCCTGGGCGCGGGCGCACGGATCATCCGCACCATGCCCAACACGCCGGCCCTCGTCGGACAGGGCGCCTGCGCGCTGGCTCGAGGCGAGCACGCCACCGAGGACGACGTGATGGTCGCCTCCGCCATCTTCGACGCGGTGGGCATCTCCACCGTGGTGGAGGAAGCGCTGCTGGACGCGGTCACCGGGCTCTCCGGCTCCGGGCCCGCCTACGTCTTCCTCGTGATCGAGGCGCTCAGCGACGCGGGGGTGAAGGTGGGCCTGCCTCGCTACACCGCGCTCAGGCTCGCGGCGCAGACGGTGCTGGGCAGCGCGCAGCTCCTGCTCCAGACCCAGGGCCACCCCGGGCAGCTCAAGGATCAGGTCACCAGCCCCGGCGGCACCGCGATCGCCGGCCTGCATACACTGGAGGCAGGCGGGCTGCGGACCACGCTGATCAACGCGGTGGAGGCCGCCACCCGGCGCGCACGCGAGCTGGGGGAGCAGTTCCTGGTCAAGGCACCCTGACCGTATAGTGTGGGGCCCATGAAGCTCACCCCGCTCGACATCCGGCAGAAGCGCTTCGCCACCGCCCTCCGCGGCTTCGATCGTCGCGAGGTCGAGCCCTTCCTCGAGCTGCTCGCCTCCGAGTTCGAGGAGGTGGTGAAGGAGAACATCGCGCTGAAGGAGGAGAACAAGCGGCTCGCCTCGCGGCTCGAGACGCACCAGGAGCGCGAGCGCACGCTGCAGGAGACCATGGTCACCGCGCAGCGCATCAGCGAGGACGTGAAGCAGGGCGCGCGCAAGGAGGCGGAGATCATCGTCTCCGGCGCGGAGCTGCAGGCGGAGCAGATCGTCCAGGGTGCACACGCGCGGCTGGTGCAGGTGATCGAGGACATCAACGAGCTCAAGCGCCAGCGCACGCAGTTCGAGTCCCAGGTGCAGAGCGTGATCGACGCGCACCAGAAGCTCCTGGAGACCTTCCGCGCCGTCCCCGGAGAGCCTTCGCCCGAGGGCGACAATGTGGCGTACCTCTCCCGTCCGCAGCGCAGGGCGCAGTCGGGCGAGTAGCGCTTCCGGATGGACACGTGGGTCAGCCCAGCGCCGGGCGGATGCGAGCTGTCGGTGCTCGTGCAGCCGCGCGCCAGCCGATCGCGCGTGGTGGGCGAGCACGACGGGATGCTCAAGGTCCAGCTCGCGGCGCCGCCGGTGGACGGGGAGGCGAACGCGGCGTTGATCGAGCTGCTCGCACGGCTGCTCGGCGTGCCGAAGCGGCAGATCACCCTCGTCTCCGGCGAGGCCTCGCGGCGCAAGCGCGTGCGGGTGGCGGGGGTTGAGCCGGACGCGGCGAGGGCTGTTATGAAGGAGGCCTCGTGATGGCTCCGCGACGAAACGCCCTCCGCTCGCTGCTGCTGGCGCTCCTGGTGACGGTGGGCGCGGGTGCTGGCGTCGCGCGCGCGGACGAACCGTCGGTGCAGCCCGTCCACGCGCCCGCCCCCGCAGCCCACGCACAGGCCTCGGGGCACGGCGTCGTCGGGCACGGCGCGGCGGGTGGAGAGGCCCCGGTCATTCCGCAGGGGCGGCCCGCCCTCGTCGCGGGCGAGCTGCGCACGGAGCGCTTCGTCATCCTCTACACCGCGCGCTCGGAGGGCTCGGCGCGCGCGCTGGCGGAGCGGGTGGAGGCCACGCGGGACGCCTTCCACCAGACCTTCGGCCGCGAGTGGCCGGGCACGACGGAGATCAGGCTCGCCATGGGCCGCGAGGAGATGGAGGCGCTCACCCTCGCCGGCAGCCGGGTGCCGCGCTGGGCCGAGGCGCTGGCGTGGCCGCGGCACAACGTCATCCTCGTGGACGCGCTCTCGCTGCTGAAGCCGTCGGGCGAGGTCACGCTGCGGCACGAGCTCTCGCACGTGGCGCTGGGCCAGCTCTCCAACGAGTGGCCGCGCTGGTTCCAGGAGGGCGTGGCCATGTACCTGACCGGGGACAGGTTCTCGGTCACGCAGTACTCGGCCATGTTCCGCGCGGTCACCCAGGGCCGCCTCTTCGACTTCACCGACATCTCGCAGGCGTGGCCGGACCACCCGGCGGACGTGGAGATCGCCTACGCGCAGAGCGTGACCTTCGTGGCGCACCTCGCGCAGCGCTACGGCCGCGAGCGGCTGGGCGAGCTGGTGGACCACGTGCAGGGCGGCGCGGCCTTCGAGGTCGCCTTCGCGCGCGCCTTCCTCACCTCGCTCGGGGTGGAGCAGGAGTCGTGGGCGAAGAGGCTTCCTTCGCTGTACTCGTGGACGCCCATCCTCACCTCCTCCACCGTGGTGCTCTCGCTGGGCGCGCTGGTGCTGGTGGCAGGCTGGGTGAGGCGGCGCCGGGTGAAGGCGGAGAAGCTCGCCCAGATGAGCGCCCACGAGGCCGCAGAGGACGCAGCCCGCAGGCTCTCCGAAACCCTCCCCCTGCTGCCGCCCGCGGGCGATGGCCTCCCCCGCTCCGGGCCCGAGGCCGCGAACGCCGACGACACCGCGTGGATGTTCGAGGACCACGGCCATCCCCACCTCGACGATGCGCCGGACGACCTGCCCGATCACCTGCAGGACGCGGAGGGTCGCGGGGACCCGATCGACGAGGACGACGGGCTCGACGACGACGACGACGACTCCGGCGCCCATGATCCGCGCGCCCGCCGCGTCCTGCACTGAAGCGCCCTGAAGCCTGACCGGAAGATCCGGCCGGGTGTCCGCCAGAGGACGGTATTTCCTACTGACCTGCGCGCCCGGGGGCTCCGCAACCCGCTGTAATTGCTGAGCTCCTCCGTGGCAGGCCGCTTGCTCGGGTCGCCGCCCGATGGAGGTGCGGATGGCGCGGGAAGCGGCGAAGACCATGGGCGGCGCGGTGGGGCGGATGTTCCTCGAGCAGACGGAGCGTCTGGCGGCGGCGTGGCGTCGGGAGCGGTACGTGGAGGGCGAGCGCGGGCTGCAGCGCGAGAACCTCTTCGACGGGGTGGTGGAGAGCTTCGTGCGCCAGCTCGGCTTCGCGCTGCTGGGGGAGAACCCGCGGCCGTGGGCGACCACGCGCGGTGTGCTCCGGCTCTCGGTGACGCGCGGCGAGCAGGGGGTGCTGGAGGAGATCTCCACGCTCAAGCGCTGCCTCTTCGACGCGATGGCGGTCGTCTGCGCCACGCGCGAGGAGTACGCCCTCGTGGAGAACGCGCTGGCCGATGCCGCGGTCTTCGCGCTGGCCCACCTGCGCCGGCTCAACGACCCGGACGCGCCCGGCTGCACCATCCCCTTCCGCGGGCTGGTGGTGGAGCTCGTCGAGCCGGTCCTCCGCGCCCAGGCGATGCGCTCCGTGCGTGAGGCCACCGTCCACTGATCAGCCCGGAGCAGCGCCTCAAGCCTGCGACAATGCCGCGGGGGTGAAAGGCCCGCGCGTCCTGTGCGCGCTCCACACCGCCAGGGCCAGCATCGGCAGGGCGACGAGATCGGTGGGATCGGGCGTGTTCGCCACCCGCATCCCCACCGGCCCCATCAACGCTGCCAACCCGCGCTCGTAGAGCCCGCTCATGGCGGGTGAGAGCTTGATCGCGCAGAAGCCGAGGCCCGTCAGCGCCGCCGCCACGCGGACGCGAACCTGGACCTGCCCTGCGCTCGCGGCCGGGAAGAGAATCAGCCACAGCTCGGCCACGAAGAGCGGGAAGAAGAACAGCCCGGCGAAGTCGGAGAGCTTTCCGGTCAGCCAGCCCGGGAGCAGTCCCGAGCCCTTCAGCAGGTGGTCGTTGATCGCCAGGACCACCGCCGCGAGGACGGGCACCGGACGGGTGAAGAGCCTCGGACGAAGACGCAACCGCGGCGCACCCGCGGGCGCCGGGGAAACACTCACTGCACCGTCACCGTCACCGAGGCCGGCTCCCCGACGTTGCCCGCGCGATCGACGGGGACGGCGGTCAGCTCCAGCGGACCCGACGGGAAGAGCGAGGCGTCCATCCGGACCTCGCTCTGACCTTCGCCCAGCTCGGCGATGAGCGATCCGCTCGCGCGCAGCTCCACCGAGTTGACCCCGAAGTTGTCCGAGGCCTCGACCGAGACCACCAGCTCACCGGAGACCACCTCTCCCATCAGCGGCGATCGGAAGGCCGCCATGGGTGCGGTCCGGTCCACCAGCACGTCGCGCTCGTACGTGGCCTCGTTTCCCGCACGGTCACGCACCCGGACCTCGAGGACGTACTCGCCCTCGTCGATCCTGGCGAGGGGCACCCGGAGCTCGGTGGCCTCCTCCGGCATCACCTGCTGCGGCAGATCGTGTCGGATCGTCTGAGCGCCGATGGTCACCGTCGCCGAGTGGAGCGCGACCGAGTCGAAGAGCCACAACGAGATCGTCTCCCTGTCCCGTCCCGCGGTCGCGTCCGCGCGCACCAGCACCGGCGGGCTCTTGTCGATCCAGATCTCCCCGACGCCCAGCGAGGACTGGTTCCAGCGTCCCTCGGCTTGCAGCATGAAGAAGAGCGTTGCGCGGCCTTCGGGGAACTCCTCTGCCCGGAACGTCGCCACCAGCCCGTCCGGCGCGGTGACCGCGCGGGAGACCTGTCTCGGGCCGAAGTGCGCGCTCACCACGCCGTCGCCGTTGGCCTTCACCGTGAACGTGTCGCCCCCCTTGAGGAACGCGCCCGGCTCGATCGACGCCTCGGAGAGCTCCGTGGCGAGGGTGCCGGAACCGGACGAACCCGGTGGGCATCCGGTCGCCACGGCCCCCACGAGCGAGAGGAGCACCGCCTTGAAGCGCGGCCTCACGGCGCAGCCTCGAGTGCCGCCACACCGAGGTGCGTGACGCCCTCGGTCCCCAGCCGGAACGCGCGCACGCCTGCCTCGTAGTCCGCCACATAGAGCACGTCCCCGAGCCGGGCGGCGCCCACCGCGCTGCCGGGGAACACCTGCATCCGCACCACCGGCGCCTCGTCCGGCACGGAGAGGTCCACCTCCACCACGGCGGTGCGGTAGCGGGCGCGATCCCCCTGCACCAGCACCAGCCGCGCGCCCTCTGCGGTGCCGCCCACGTAGGTGCCCGGCGGCAGTGTCACCGTCCGCACCTCGCCCTGACCATTCAGCGGATGCAGCACCGCCCGGGCGCGGCCGCCGAAGGAGGCGACCTCCGCCAGGTGCTCGCCGATGGGGACCAGCACCCGTGCCGGCGCCCCCTGCCGCCAGTTCGACGGATCCTCGAGCTCCTGCCGGGTGAGGACCGGGCTCTGCATCAACTGCGGCGCCGACTCGTCGTCCGACAGGTCGATGCTGCGCGCGCGGCTCCACGCCGCCGAGGCGACGAAGAGCCTGTCGCCCACGAACGCGTGCGCCGCGCCGTAGGTGAAATGCTCGGCATCCACGGTGCGGCGGTGCTGCACGCCCTCGTCCACCACCCGGAAGACCTCCACCTGGCCCGCCTCGCGCATCGCCACCAGGTGCTCGCCGCTCGCGGCCAGGGACGGCGCCAGCGCTTTGGTCACCTCGCCTGGCATCATCCCGAGCGCGCCCTCCACCCGCAGCTCACCCTGGTCGCTCAGGGACGCCACCCGCCCGCCGCCGCACACCGCCACCGTGCGCGCCCCCTCGTGTCCTTCCGGAAGCGCGCCCTGCCGCTGGAGCAGCCCGGACGTTCCGACCGGCGCGTAGACACCGGAAGAGGGCCCCGCCACCACCACGCTCCCCTCGCCCGCGGCCACGCCCCTCACCGCGCGCGGCTCCTCGTAGCGGCCGGCGAAGGTGTGCACGCCGGACTCCGTCAACGAATACGCATCGATCGCGCGCAGCCCGAGCCGCGACGCATCACCGGCCGCGTACAGGTGATCGCCGACCACGATCACGTCCAGCGGGTCCTGGTTCCGGGGCGGCGGCAGCGAGGTGACGAACTCGGTGGCCGGCTTGCGGTCCGGGTTCTCCGCGCTGGTGCAGTAGCGGGGAAAGCGCGTGGGCTCGTTGGTGTAGTACCCGTTGGCGACGACGTGCACCGGCACCCGGTCCACGCCCCAGTCGCCCGCCGCCAGATAGAAGTGCCCGTGCGACGCGGTGACCCCGTTGCCGTAATAGAGGAGGTCCTCGCTCTCGGTGCGGTTGCCGAGCACGCGCATCTGCCGCGGGTCGGACACGTCCACGAAGAACATCCCCCAGCGGCCCGCCGCCACCGCCGCGACGTTCCCGTCCACCGCCACGTCCTTCACCGGCACCGGCGCCTGCCCCGGCTTGCTCGAGATGGGCAAGGTCCCCAGCTCCGTCAGCGTGGCCGCGCTCACCACCGTCAGCCCCGAGCAGCCCGCCACATAGACCCCGAGCCCATGGTGCGCCACGCCGGACGCGAAGCCGGGGATGGCCACCGCCACCGGCGCCCCGTCCGGCAGCCCGTCCTCGTCGAGCGCCACCGCCACCAGGCCCGCCTTGCCCGCGGCCGCGTAGAGCGTCCGGCCATCCGCTCGCAAGGACACGTCCAGCGCCGGCCCCGGGAGCGCAACCTCCGTCACCCGGACCAGCCGCGCGGAGGTCCATTCCGTCTGGATGCCCTCGGTCCTGAAGACCGCGATGCCGCGCTCACCCGCCGCCACGTAGAGAAGGTCACCCTGCCCCGCCACCGCCAGCGCGCGGCCCACCCCGCCCGCGAGCCCCACCCGCTGCGGCGCGATGGGATCCGAGAGATCCAGCATCCACACGTTGGAACCATCCACCGCATAGAGCAGGCCGCCCTGCGCGTGCGCGGAGCGGAAGATGGGCGCTTCGAAGTAGGCGAGGTAGTCCGCATCGTCGATGCCGCCGCACTCCTCGTCCTGGAGCACGAAGCAGCGCGAGCCGTCCACGCCGTGCGAATCCTCCACCCACTTGTTGCCGGTGGTGGGCGCCTCGGGCGGACTCACCCGTCCGAAGTCCCCTCCGGTGGCCGCGTCCTGAGCGCAGCCGGCGAAGAGGAGGGCCACGGCCAGCACGAGCGGTGCGCGGAAGGAAGTGGAACGATCGTTCATGTTCGCGGTCTCGTTCACGGCAGCTCCCCCGTCAGGTCTTCCATCAGCAACTGGCCGCAGTCTTCCTCGCACCGCGGAAGCAGGTTCACGTCGAGCACCGTGCCGCCCCGCTCGAGGTGAAAGAGGAGGTACACGGGCGTCTCCGAGACCGGCATCTCCTCCTGGAAGCGGGTCTCGAAGCCGCCGCCGCCGATCCGGCTGAACAGCCGCGCCCCCTCCGGGAGCAGCCCCTCGGCGAGCGCGTCCAGGTCCTGGCGGGTGGGCTGCGTCCCCATCACCGCGATGCGCAGCCCGCTCGGCTCCTCGGGGATCCCGCCGTCCGGTGACGGCTGCGCGAAGCCCCTGTCCCACTGCTGCCAGACGGTGACGATGACCGCCTCGAAGCCGCCCTCCGGGCCATTGACCGCGCGCACCGCGTAGGCGGCAGAGGACCGGGTGATCAGGTCCACCTGGTAGCCGAACTCGAGCGGGGGATTCCAGGTGGAGGTGGCGACGCTGGCGAGGGCGGCGAACACCAGCAGGGCGCCGCGGACGAGGCGAGGAGGAAGGCGCAGGGGCGTCACGAAGACTCCGCAGAAGGGGGACAACCGGCCAGTCGGGGGAGCGGGTTCAGCAACGGGCGTGCCGCGCATAAACCCGCGATCCCTGTAGACCACACCGGCGCCCGGAGGTTCTTTCCCCGCCCCGACGCGACACTGCTGTCAGGGTCAGTGCGCCTCGGCCCAGCTCGGTCCGACCCCGGCCTCGACCTTCAACGGGACCCGCAGCGAGGCGACCCCGCTCATCACCTCGCGCAGCAGCGGGAGCACCTCGTCCGCCTCCTCCTCCGGCGCCTCGAGCAGCAGCTCGTCGTGCACCTGGAGGATCATCTTCGCCCTGTGGCCCCGCTGCGCGAGCTCACGGTCGAGCGTGATCATCGCCATCTTGATCAGGTCCGCCGCGGTCCCCTGGATGGGCATGTTGATCGCCGCGCGCTCCGCCGCCTGGGCCGCGTTGCGGTTGCGCGAGAGAATGTCGGGGATGTACCGCCGCCGGCCGAAGAGCGTCTCCACGAAGCCCTTCGTCCGCGCGTGCTCCACGGTCTCGTCGAGGTAGCGCCTGATCCCCGCGTAGCGCTCGAAGTAGCGGTCGATGATCCCCCTCGCCTCCTCGCCGGGGATGTCCAGCCGCGTGGAGAGCCCGTGCGGCGACAGCCCGTAGGCGATGCCGAAGTTCACCATCTTGGCCGCGCGGCGCATGTCGCCCGTCACCGCCTCCGTGGCCACGCCGAAGACCTCCGCCGCGGTGCGGGTGTGGATGTCCTGGTCCTTCTCGAACGCGTCGATGAGGCCCGGGTCCCCGGAGAAGTGCGCCAGAAGCCGCAGCTCCACCTGCGAGTAGTCCGCGGAGATGAGCCGCATCCCCTTCTCCGCCACGAACGCGCGCCGGATCTCCGGGCCCATCTCGCCGCGGATGGGGATGTTCTGGAGGTTGGGCTCGGAGGAGGACAGCCGCCCGGTCGCGGTCGCCGCCTGGTGGAAGGTGGTGTGCAGCCGCCCGTCCTTCCCGAGGTACTGCGGCAGGGGCTCGAGGTAGGTGCTCTTGAGCTTGGACAGCCCGCGGTACTCGATGATGGCCCGCGGCAGGGGGTGCTGCTCGGCGAGCTTCTCCAGCACCTCCTGATCCGTCGAAGGGCCGGTCTTCCCGCGCTTGAGCACCGGCAGCTTCAGCTCGTCGAAGAGCACCTGGCAGAGCTGCGGCGGCGAGGCGACGTTGAACTCGCGGCCGGCGTGCGCGTGGATCTCCTTCAGCTTGGCGTCGGCCTCGGTGCCCACCCGCTGGGCGATGCGGGAGATGACCTCCACGTCCAGCGCCACGCCCTCGCGCTCCATGCGGGCGAGGATCGGCATCAGGGGCAGCTCCACGTCCCGCGCGAGCTTCCCCAGCCCGAGCCGGTCCACCTCCTCCCACAGCTCCCGCGACATCCGCAGCGCCGCGTCTGCGCTCCCGGCCGCGAACGGCGCCACCGTGTCCACCGGCATTCCCGAGAGCCCGCCGGGCTGCTTCTTCGCCCCCACCCGCGGGTCCGGCGGCAGCTCCACCCGCAGCCGCTCGCGCGAGAGATCCGTCAGCGCGTGCTCCCGCCGCGACGGGTTGAGCAGGTACGAGAGCAGCTCCACGTCGTCTTCCGCACCGCGCAGCGGCATCCCGTTCGCCGCGAGCACGCGCGTGAGCAGCTTGAGGTCGTGGCCGCACTTCTTCACCGAGGCGTCCGAGAGCACCTCGCCCAGCGCGCCCTTCACCGCGTCCACGGTTACCTGCGGCGCGGCGTCGAGGGAGAGGTGGCCCACCGGCACGTAGAAGGTCTTTCCCTCCGGAAGCCCGATGCCCAGGCCCACCAGCGCGGCCTCGTCCGGTGGCCCCACGAAGAGCGGCACGATCGAGACTCGGCCAGCCGCGCGCGCGCCTTCGACGATCTCGTTGAGGCCCGCCACGTCGCGAACGATCCGGCTCTCCACCGCCAGCGGCGTGGGCGCCTGCTGCGGCATCTCCTGAAGGAGCTTGAAGAACTCCAGCTCGCTGAAGAGATCGCGCGCCTGCGCCTCGAGGATGGGCTTGCGCTCCAGGTCCTTCGGCGTGACGCCCAGCGGCAGGTCCAGCCGGAAGCGCACCAGGTCGAGGTTGCGGAGGATCTGCTCTTCGTGCGCCTTGAGCGTCTCGCGCAGCTTCGGCTTCTTCACCTCGTCCAGGCGCTGAAGCAGCGTCTTCACGTCCCCGAACTCCCCCAGCAGCTCGGCTGCGGTCTTCGGCCCCACGCCCGGCACCTTGGGCACGTTGTCGATCGGATCACCGGTGAGCGCGAGGTAGTCCTTCATCTGTGAAGGCTCGATCCCCAGCCGCTCGCGCACGTCCGCAGGCGCGGTGTGCTTCTCCTGCATCGGGTCGTACAGGCGCACGTCCTCGTCCACGAGCTGGATGAAGTCCTTGTCGCCGGTGATGATCTGGACCCGGAAGCCGTCGCGTTTGGCCGCGCAGGCGAGCGTGCCGATCACGTCGTCCGCCTCCCAGCCCGCCATCTCCAGCACCGGCAGGTTGAGGACCTCCACCACGCGCCGGATGAGGTCGAACTGCGGCACCAGATCCGGCGGCGGGCCCTCGCGGTTCGCCTTGTAGGCCGGGTCGATCGCCTGGCGCCCGGTGCGGCTCTCCTTGTCGAAGGCCAGCGCGACGTGCGTGGGGTTCAGCTCGCGCAGCGCCTTGAGGATCATCCGCGTGAAGCCGTACACCGCGTTGGTGGGCACGCCCTTCGACGTCGAGAGGTGCGTGATCGCGTGGTACGCCCGGAAGATGAACCCGGAGGCGTCGAAGAGCGTGAGGACCGGGGTTTCGGGAGCGGGGGCGGTCATCGTCCTGCGCTCTTAGCGCGCGTGCCCCCTCGTTCCTAGCCCTGCCCTCGAGCCTCAGTTCGCAGCGGTGGCGGCCGGCACCGCGCAGCCGAGCTCTTCGGCCTTCTGCGCCACCCGCTTGTCGAGCCCGTCTCCGTCCACCGCGAAGTCGAGCACGGTCTGCAGGTCGCCGCAGCCCCCCACCTGCGCGAGCGCCCGCGCCCCCTGGTCCGAGCAGAAGCCGGCCGCCCGGTTGAGGTCGCCGTTGCCGCGGAAGAAGCCGAACCCGAGCTTCCAGATCCGGCACGCGCGCCGGGGATCTCCCCGGTCCGCCCAGTGCTTGCCGCCCAGGTACGACTCCTTGGCGACCTCGGTCTCGATCGTGGCCCGGTAGAACGAGCGCTTCTCCACCATCTCGCGCATCAGCTTCGCGTCCAGCGTCAGCGCCTCGGTGAACGCGTCCTTCGCCTTCTCGAAGTCCCGGTCCTTCAGCGAGGTGGAGCCGATCCGGTAGAGGTTCTCCACCGCCGCGATGTCCCGCCGCAGCTCGTCCGCCACCGGGTGCAGCGCGGACTTCTGCCGGTCCGTCCGCACCCGCTGCAGCTTCACCAGCGACTCGCCGCCCTTGCCATCCCAGTAGAGCTCCATCGCCTCGATCACCAGCGCGTCCTGGTGCCACTTCCGGATCGCCCGGCGCACCTCCGCCCGCGGATCGGACAGCTCGAGGTCGTCGTCGAACATCTTGATCGGCGGGCACATCCAGGGCCCGGCGTCCGGCTCCACGTTCGCGCGCGCGACGAGGAAGTTCCGGTACATCGGATCCTTCGGCGTCCAGCAGTTGCGCTTCCCACGGCAGCTCCCGGTCACCTTCAGCGTGTGCCCCACCGGCGGGTGGAGCTGCTCGGGCGACATCCTCTGGCAGGCGATGGTCATGAACCGCTCGCAGCGCGGATAGGCCAGCTCCCACTGCCGTGCGGACGCGTACTCCTTGCAGTCCTTGCCCGCCTTCTTCTTCACCGTCTCGATCGCGTTGCGCGCCTGCGGCTTGATCACCCGGTAGTACGAGCACTTCTCGTCGATCTTCGCGAACACCTCGAGCGCCTCGTCCTCGCGCGCGAGGTTCACCATCCGCAGCCCGCTCTCGTAGTGCTTCTGGCACTCCTGCTCGCGGTCGATCTTCTGGACGAGGTCGATCACCGTGCGGTTGATCGGATCCAGCTCGCGCGCCTTCTCGCAGGCCACACGCGCCTTGTCCCAGTTGGGCTCGGTGCCGGTGTCGGTGGCCGCGAACGAGCGGCACTCCGCCAGAAGCCGCTCCACGTCCGCCGTGGGATCGACGACGGCCAGCGGGCCACCCGGCCCCGCCTCGGCCTGCGCATCGTCCCCGCCGAGCTGCGCGACGATCCCCGCCACCGCGAAGAGCCCCACCAGCGCGCCCGCCACCACCAGCAGCCGCTTCCTCGAGCCGCTCGCGGCACCGCCCGGGCCGCCCACCCCGCGCCTCGGGCCCGAGCCGCGCCGCGCGCCTGTGCGGCCACCGCGGGTGGGCGCGTTCATCGCCTCCTCGTCGCCCACCTCGTAGGAGAGCTCGATCATCCCCACCGAGACGAGGTCTCCCGGCTGCAGCAGGGTGTCCTCCTCGATCGGCTGGCCGTTGACGGTGGTGCCGTTGGCGCTCCCCAGGTCCCGCAGGATCACCCCCTCCTCCGTCCGCTCCACCTCCGCGTGGCGGCGGCTGACCGACTCGTCCTCGAGCTGGATCTGCACGCCGGCCACCCGGCCGATCACCGCCGTCCCGCGGATGGGGTAGAGCTTGTTCGCCCACGGCCCGGTGAGCCCGCGCAAGGTGGGCCCGGTGGGCACCGCCGGGGCGACCCTGCTCCCCACGGGACGCCGCGCCAGCGCCCCCGGGGCACCGCCCTCCGCGGACGCCTCGCCCGCAGCGCCCGGGCGCGAACGTCCACCCGCCGCCCCCGCGCCGCTGCCCGGCCTGCGTCCTGCGCGCCCCGCCCCCAGCACCTGGTCCCGCTCCACCGCGCTCACCTGGCGCGTGGCCCGAGCCGCCCGCACCGGCGCCACCGCGCGGGTGGACGAGACGCCATCCTCCGCGGCCGCATCCGCTGCGCCCGCCTGACCTTCCGGACGCGGACCCCGCCGCCTCGGGGCCCCGCCGGCCGCCCCTGCTCCGGCCTGCGCCTTCACCGAGATCTCGTAGTCGCCGATCACCACCTGGGCGCGCGGCCCGACCTCGGTGGGCTCGGCGATCTGCTCGCCGTCGACGAAGGTCCCGTTGGCCGAGCCCAGATCCTCGACCATCACCCGTCCCCCCTCCGCCGGGTAGAAGCGGGCGTGACGGCGCGAGACGCCGCCTTCGGTGAGGACGATGGCGTTGCCGTCCGCGCGGCCTACGGTCACTTCGCCTTCCAGCGGCTCCTCGTGGGAGCTGCCGTCGGGCATGCGGATGTGCAGAAGGGGCATGGTGGACCGCTATTCCTCGCGGAAGATGCTCATGTTGACGGGGATGCCGCGCCGCTGCAGCTCGTCGTAGAACCTGGGCACGAAGCCCGAGGCCACGAACCGCCCGCGGATCTTCCCCTCTTCGGTGAAGCCGTCCTGCTTGTAATAGAAGATGTCCTGCAGCGTGACGATCTCCACCTCCATCCCGGAGATCTCGGTCACGAAGCAGATCTTCCGCGACCCGTCCGAGAACCGCGTCTGCTGCACGATCATGTGGACCGCGCTCGCGATCTGCTCGCGGATGGCCTTGATCGGCAGGTCCATCCCGCTCATCAGCACCATCGTCTCCAGCCGGGCGATGGCGTCACGAGGCGTGTTCGCGTGCAGCGTGGTCAACGACCCGTCGTGGCCGGTGTTCATCGCCTGGAGCATGTCCAGCGTCTCGCCCGCGCGGCACTCGCCCACCACGATCCGGTCCGGCCTCATCCGCAGGCAGTTCTTCACCAGGTCGCGGATGGTGATCGCGCCCTTGCCCTCGAGGTTCGGCGGCCGCGACTCGAGCTGGATCCAGTGGTCCTGCGGAAGCTGCAGCTCGGCCGCGTCCTCCACCGTGATGATGCGCTCGTCGTCCGGGATGAAGGAGCTGATGATGTTCAGCGTGGTCGTCTTGCCGGACCCGGTGCCGCCCGAGATGACGATGTTCTTGTGCGCCTTGACGCACATCTCGAGGAACTCCGCCATCTGCGGCGTGAGGGTCTTGAACTTCACCAGGTCGTGGATCTTCAGCGCCTCGCGCTTGAACTTGCGGATGGTGATGCAAGGCCCCTTGAGCGCGAGCGGCGGGATGATCGCGTTCACCCGCGAGCCGTCCTTGAGCCGCGCGTCCACCAGCGGCGAGGACTCGTCGATCCGCCGGCCGATGGGCGCCACGATCCGCTCGATCACCCCCAGCACCGCCTGGTTGGAGGAGAAGATCTTGTCCGAGAGGGTGATCTTCCCCTTCCTCTCGATGTAGATCTGGTTCGCGTGGTTGACCATGATCTCGGAGATCTCGTCCGAGGCCAGGAACGCCTCCAGCGGCCCCAGCCCGAGCGCCTCGTTGAGCACGTCGGTGAGCAATTCCTCGCGATCGACGTCGTCGGGGATCTCCCCGTCCGCCTCCATCTGGTCGAGGATGTCCCGGATGGCCTTCTCGGTGCGGCGCCACAGCTCCTCGTCGCCGAGCCGGTCCATGTCCAGCCGGCGCAGGTCGAGGTACTCGATCAGCCGGTCGTGGATGTCCTTCTGCAGCCGCGTCATCTTCTCGATGCGCGGGTCCACCTGCCGCTTGTTCTTCGCCAGCGCCGCCGCCAGCGAGGCCGGCATCCGCGAACGCTCCGCCCCGCCCTCCGCCGCCCGCTCCGAGGGAGGCAGGCGCGTCACCTCCTGGTGCGGCTCGAGCGGCGCGTCGCCGTAGCCCTCGTCCTCGTAGCCTTCCTCGTAGCCCTCTTCGTAGCCTTCGTCGTCGTAGCCCTCTTCCGGGTACGCCTCTTCCTCGGCGCCGCGCGTCAGCTCCGCCGGGGCGGGCTCGACGTTGATGATGTAGTCGCCGATGTAGATCTTGTCCTGCGGCCGGACCACCTGCGGCGCGGCGATCTTCTTGCCGTTCACGTAGGTGCCGTTGGTGGACTTCATGTCCACCACGATGAACTTCCCGTCCTTGAGAACGAGCCGCGAGTGGTACTTCGACACGTTCCCCTTTCCGAGGACGATGTCGTTGCCAGCCAGCCGGCCGATGGTCACTTCGCTCTTGTCGAAGTGGATCTGTTCGGACCCGCCGCTCTTCTCCGTCAGGGTGATCAGGAACATGGACCCTGATCCTACCCAACCTTGCGGAAGAATTGGGAGATCCCCCACCGGGTCAAATGCACGAAGCGCCCGCCTCCGCGGTCGGGAGGACGGGCGCTTCCGGTGCAGCGGGACCTTTCGGCCGGGCTCAGTCGAAGATGTTGAAGTTGACTTCGCCGCGGGCCTGCTTGTAGCGCGCCTTCACGTCCTCGATGATCGTCCGGATCTTGTCCGAGTCCGGGTTCACGATCCGCGGGGTGACGAAGATCACCAGCTCGCGCTTGGTGGAGTCGAACGCCCGGTTCTTGAAGAGCTCGCCCAGGATCGGGATGTGGCCGAGGCCTGGCAGCTTGGACACGGCCTTCTGCTCGTCGTGGCTGAAGACGCCTGAGAGCACGATCGTCTCGCCGTGACGCACGGTGACG
>CAZCWA010000017.1:0-21947 GCA_964502265.1 uncultured Myxococcaceae bacterium
CTGGCGGACGGCGAAGGGGCGGTAAGGCTCGGCAGCGCGGTGAGGCTGGGCACGCTTCTCGAGGTGGAGAGCCTGGTGGTGCTGCGGGTGGAGCGCGCAGACGCGGGCGCAGGCTGGCTCTCCGCCACGGTGGTGGACATCGTCGAGGGCCGCAAGGTGCGCGAGGGCGGAGTGGGCATCGGCGCGACTGGCCCGGGTGAAGGGGAGCTGCGGAAGCTCGCGCGGTTCGTCAGCACCGGCGAGAGCACGGTGGACGTTCCGGCGCGGGCACAGGTGGTCGCGGGTCCGGTGGCGGCCTCTCCGGTGGAGGCGAAACCCGCTGCCCCGGCCGAGGCGGGGCCAGGGCTCTGGCGGCGGCGTTCGACAGGACAGGCGGCGACGGCGGCGGGCGCGGCGGCGCTCGTCGCTGGGGGCGTCCTCACCGGGCTCGGGGTGAGCGCGGAGGGCGACTACCGGCGGCTCACGCGGGGAGGCCTCGAGCCCGACGACGCGCCTGCAGCGAGGCGCGCCGCGGACAGGGCGGCGGTGTTGTTGCCGCTCGGCATCGGCAGCATGGCGGTGGGCGCGCTGGCGAGCGCAGCCGGCGCGTGGATCTGGTCGAACGCCCCCGAGTCGCCGGGCGAGGCGGCGATCACCGCGGTGACGGTCTCGCCCGGCGCGCTGCGCGGGAGGGCAGGCCTGAACGTGGGCGTGAGCGGCCGCTTCTGAGAAGCCGCCGCGACGCGATCAGAACGTGCCGAAGCGGAGCGCGAGCGTGCCGGTGAAGCCGGAGAAGTCCGGGGCGATGCCGGTGGCGCCGCTCACCTCGGTCACGTGGCGGTAGCTGGCGCCGAGCGCGAGCCGCATGTTGTGGGTGATGTTGAGCTCGAGGTTCACCTCCGGCTCGAGCACGAACACGCCGGTCTCCAGGCTCCCCGTGCGCGCGCCGCCCCATCCGACCAGCGCGCCGACGTCGAAGTGCACCAGGCTCTCGGGGAAGAAGATCACGTTCACGCTGGGCCCGCCGTAGCCGAAGGCGAGGTCGTCGCGCCGCCCGGCCAACCCGAAGCCGCCGCCGCCGATCGCCACCGTGTGGTTGAGCACGGCCGCGCCGCGGCCTCCCACCAGGATCGCGGTTCCTCCGCCCAGGGAGGTCCCCTTGATCACCGGGGAGCCGAAGCCGCCCCAGGAGGCCGCGCGATCTCCGATCAGCGTCTTCGGGCGGAACGTCTCCTGCTCCTCCGCGGCGGCCTGTGAGGGCACGTCATCGGGGCCGGGCGGCGTCTCGGCGGCGGCAGCGCCGGCCAGCAGGGTGAAGGAGAGGGTGAGCGCGGCGAGGAGCTTGTTCATGTCGTATGTCCCTGGTGTTCGAGCAGAGGTGCGCTCGGCGTGTCGAGGCCTCTGGACGGGCAGGCGCCGCGGGCATTCAACGCGCCGCGTGAAAAGGAGGATGTGGCAGAACGGTGGGATGACCCCCATCGAGATCACGGAGAAGAACCTCGACGCCACGCTCGACAAGGGCGGGATCGTCATCCTCGACTTCTGGGCTTCGTGGTGCGCGCCCTGCCGTGCCTTCGCCCCCGTCTTCGAGGCCGCGGCGAAGCGGCACCCGGACATCGTCTTCGGCAAGGTGGACACCGAGGCGCAGACGGGGCTCGCGCGCGAGTTCGGCATCAGCGCCATCCCCACCCTGGCGGTGTTCCGGGACGGGCTCGGGGTCTCGATGAAGCCGGGCTCGCTCAACCTGCAGGGGCTGGAGGACCTGATCGAAGAGGTCCGGGCGCTCGACATGGACGAGGTGCGCCGCCGGATGGACCAGGAGGAGCTGCCGCCCGGCTTCGACGAATGACCAAATACGTCTGGTTTACAGGCAGGCGAGCGTGACGCTGGCGTCACATCTCGTTGACAATTCATTGCAAAACATGCAGAAGGTTGGGGCTCTCAGTGATGTGTGGCCGGCGCGCGGCGAAGAGCGGTGCGCGGGCCTCGGGGCCCTCTTGCCCTTGCTGGGAACCCGGCCTCGCCCTCGGCGTGGGCCTCGAGTCTCGCCAGGGCGTGCACCTTCGCCGTCCTGAGCGTTCGCGCCGCGGCCTCTGCCCGTCGGCTTTCCGTTCACGCGGGGTCTGTATGGCCTCGGCGCGACGGGCCCGTGTGCCCGCGTGCATCGATTTCAGGATGTGAAAAATGACCGTACGCGTTGCAATCCTTGGCGCCGGACCCAGTGGCCTTGCACAGCTTCGTGCATTCGAATCTGCCGCCCGGAAGGGCGCTTCCCTCCCCGAGATTGTCTGTTTTGAAAAGCAATCGGACTGGGGCGGGCTCTGGAACTACACCTGGCGCACCGGGCTGGATCGCCACGGCGAGCCGGTCCACGGGAGCATGTACCGCCACCTGTGGTCCAACGGGCCCAAGGAGGCGCTCGAGTTCGCCGACTACTCGTTCGACGAGCACTTCGGCCGGCCCATCCCCTCGTACCCGCCGCGCGAGGTCCTCTACGACTACATCCGGGGGCGCATCGAGAAGAGCGACGTGCGGAAGTACATCCAGTTCAACACCGTGGTGCGCTGGGTCTCCTTCTCGGAGGAGACGGGCAAGTTCACGGTGACGGTGGACAACCTCGCGAAGCACGAGGTGCGGGAGGAGGAGTTCGACTACGTGGTGAACGCCACCGGCCACTTCTCCACCCCGAACGTCCCCTTCTTCGAGGGCATCGACGAGTACCCGGGCCGGGTGCTCCACGCGCACGACTTCCGGGGCGCCGAGGAGTTCGTGGGCAAGCGGCTCCTGCTCGTCGGCAGCAGCTACTCGGCCGAGGACATCGGCGTGCAGTGCCACAAGCTCGGCGCGAAGACGGTGACCATCAGCTACCGGTCGAACCCGATGGGCTTCAAGTGGCCGAAGGGCATGAAGGAGGTCCCGCTGCTGAAGCGCTTCGAGGGCCGCCGCGCGCACTTCGCAGACGGCACCTCCGAGGAGGTGGACGCGGTCATCCTCTGCACCGGCTACCTCCACAAGTACCGCTTCCTGCCCAACGCGCTGCGGCTGCAGTCGCCCAACCGGCTCTACCCGGCCGGGCTCTACAAGGGCGTGTTCTGGACCGGCCAGCCGAAGCTCGCGTACCTCGGCGCGCAGGACCAGTACTACACCTTCAACATGTTCGACGCGCAGGCGTGGCTGGTGCGCGACGCGATCATGGGCCGCTTCGAGCTTCCCTCCCGCGAGGAGATGGAGGCGGACGTGGCGAAGTGGGTCGAGCAGGAGGAGAAGGTCGCCGACGGGTTCGAGGCGGTGGACTTCCAGACCGCGTACGTGCGCGATCTGCTCGACCGCACCGACTACCCCGGCTTCAAGGTCGAGCAGGTGGCGGCGATGTTCAAGGAGTGGCTGCGCGACAAGCAGGAGGACATCCTCGGCTACCGCGACCGGACCTTCACCTCGATCGTCACCGGGACCCGCGCGGTGCCCCACTGCCGCAAGTGGATGGAGGAGCTCGACGACACGGCCGCGAGCTACCTCGGCGAGCCGCCCCCGCCGGTGCAGCTCCACGCGCGCAAGGTCGGCTGATCCGGGCTGCTGCGGGTGTCCTTCCGGGGACGCCCGCCGAGCAGTCGGGTTCCTCCTCTCCGGGCCGGGGGGCAAGATGGCGGCATGCCCGCCTCGACTCCCGCCCCCAACGATCCGAAGTCCCGCATGCCTGCCGCATTCATCGGCCACGGCAGCCCGATGAACGCGCTGGAGGAGAACCGCTTCACCCAGGCCTGGCGGGCGTTCGGACGGAGCGTCCCGCGGCCCCGCGCGATCCTGACGGTGTCCGCGCACTGGTACATCGGCGCCAGCGCGGTGACCGCGATGTCGAAGCCGCGCACCATCCACGACTTCTACGGCTTCCCCCAGCCGCTCTTCGAGGTGCAGTACCCCGCGCCGGGCTTGCCGGAGCTGGCGGGGGAGATCGAGGAGCTGGTGAAGCCCACGGTGGTGACCGCGGACGCGGACACCTGGGGGATCGATCACGGGACCTGGTCGGTGCTGGTGCACGCCTTCCCGGAGGCGGACATCCCGGTGGTGCAGCTCTCGATCAACGCGCAGCAGCCGTTCGACTTCCACGTGGAGCTGGGGAGGAAGCTCGCGCCGCTGCGGGAGAAGGGTGTGCTCATCCTCGGCAGCGGCAACATCGTCCACAACCTCCGCGCCATCGAGTGGCGCCAGCCCGACCACGGGACCGACTGGAACGCGCGCTTCGATGCCGCGGTGACCGAGGTGCTGCGTTCGCGGCCGGAGGAGGCGGCGTCGCTCGGCTCGCACGCGGACTACCGCGCCTCGCACCCCACCCCGGACCACTTCATCCCGCTGCTCTACGTGGCGGGCGTGGCGGCCGGTTCGGGTGAGGGCGCGGAGGTGCTGGTGCAGGGACCAGCGTACGGCTCCATCTCCATGACCTGCTTCACCCTGGGCGCGCAGGTGGAGGGCGAGGGCCGGCCGTCGGCGGACACGCGCGGCTCTGCCCCCGGGCCGAAGGACGTGCCGTGGGAGGGCAGCAACCTGTAGCGAGCGGGGGCCTGGCCGCAGCCTGGGCAGACGCCTGCTGCCGGGGCGACCGGGGCGGCGCGTGCGTCGTTGACCTCGGGGGACCAGCTTCTTATGCACGGCAGGTCCCGCATGAGCGAAGCCCCGTCCGGCAGTGGAAGCGTGAAGCAACTGGTGGAGCGCCTCGCCGGCGCGGCGGGCGGGGCAAGGATGCGCACGCGCGGGCTCAAGGGCAGCGCGCGCGGCTACGTCCTCTCGCGGGTGGCCGCGGAGCTGAAGGCGCCGCTGGTGTGCGTGACGGTGGACGAGGACGAGGCCGAGCACCTCGCGAACGACCTGGCGTTCTTCATGGGCGGCGAGGGGACGCTTGCCGAGCCGAACGTGCTGCGCCTGCCGGGCGAGGAGGTCTCCCCCTACGACGAGCTGGTGCCGGACGCGACCGCGATGGCGGAGCGGTTGGGTGCGCTCTTCCACCTCGCGCGCGGAACCCGGGTGCCGGCGCTGGTGCTCACCGTGCGCGGGCTGCAGCGGCGCGTGCTGCCGGCGGAGGTGGTGCGGGGGCTGTCGCTGACGCTGAAGGTCGGTGAGGACCACGAGCCCGGGGCGCTGGCGCGGCGGCTCTCGGACATGGGCTACGCCTCGTCGCCGATGGTGGAGGACGCGGGCACCTATTCGTTGCGCGGCGGCATCCTCGACGTCTTCTCGCCGCTCTACCCCCGCCCGGTCCGGCTCGAGTTCTTCGGGGACACGATCGAGTCCATGCGCGCGTTCGATCCGCAGACGCAGCGCACGGTGGACACGGTGACGGAAGTACAGGTCCCGCCGGCGCGAGAGCTGCTCTTCAACGACGAGACGAAGCGCCACGCCGAGGCCTCCATCCGCGCGGCGGCGGAGCGGATCGACATCCCCACCTCGAAGGTGCGCGAGCGCCTGGAGCAGCTCCGGGAGAGCATGCGCGGCTCGGGGATGGAGGCGCTTCTGCCCGGCTTCTTCGAAGGCGGGCTGGGCACCGTCTTCGACTACCTGCCCGAGGACGCGGTCTTCTACATCGACGACCCGATGTCGCTCGATCGGAGCGCGGCGGATGCCTGGGGCGCGCTCGAGCAGGGCCACGACGCGGCGGTGAAGGCCGGCGAGCTGACCGAGCCACCGGAGCGTCATGCGCTCACGCCGGAGGCGCTGTGGAAGCAGGTGGCCACGCGGCGCGCGGTGGAGGGCGGCGGCCTCTCGCTGGATCTCGGCGCGGCGGAGGATGCGGCCTCGCAGGTCGTCGCCTTCACCTTTGGCACCACGAAAGATCTGCGCGACGCGATCCTCTCGCACCACGGCGAGGAGGGCGCGCTCCAGCCGTTGATCGAGCGGCTTCAGCGCTGGCGCGACGAGCGGGTGGCGTGCGCGGTGGCGTGCGGCTCCCTGGGCCAGGCGGACCGGCTCAAGCGCCTGCTGCAGGACCGCGGCGTGGGCGTGCGCATCCACCCCGAGCCGCTGGGCGATCCCTCGCGGCTCTACGATCCCGCCGTCTCGGCACACCTGTTCACCCACGAGGTGAGCGCCGGCTTCGTGGATCCGGGCGGCTTCGCGCTGCTCTCGGACGAGGAGATCTTCGGCGCACGCGCGCGCCGCCGCCGCGTTCGTGCCCGCCGCCCCACCGGCATCTCCGAGGCCTTCGCCGCCGGCTTCAAGGACCTGACCGAAGGCGACCTCGTCGTCCACACCGACTTCGGCATCTGCCGCTACGCCGGGCTCACCACCATGGAGGTGCGCGGGGTCAAGGCGGACTTCCTCGTGCTCGAGTTCGCCGGACGCGACAAGGTCTACCTCCCGGTCAGCCGGATGCGGCTGGTGCAGAAGTTCACCGGCGGCGACCCCTCGAAGGTCTCGCTCGACAAGCTCGGCGGCACCTCGTGGGAGAAGACCAAGCGCCGCGTGAAGGAGGAGCTGCTGAAGATGGCGGCGGACCTCCTCAACATCTACGCCGCGCGCCGCGCGCACCCCGGCACCGCGTTCTCTCCGCCCGACCGCTACTTCCGCCAGTTCGAGGCGGACTTCGACTTCGAGGAGACGCCGGACCAGGACAAGGCCATCGCCGACGTGCTGCGCGACATGCAGAAGGACGAGCCGATGGACCGCCTCGTCTGCGGCGACGTGGGCTACGGCAAGACCGAGGTGGCGATGCGCGCCGCGTTCAAGGCGGTGCTCGACGGCAAGCAGGTCGCGGTGCTGGTGCCCACCACGGTGCTCGCGCAGCAGCACTTCCACACCTTCCGCAAGCGCTTCGACGGGTATCCGGTGACCATCGAGGTCGTCTCCGGGCTGCGCAAGGCGAACGAGGTGCGCGAGGTCCTCAAGCGCGTGAAGGAGGGCCGGGTCGACATCCTCATCGGCACCCACAAGCTGCTCGGCGGGAGCGTGGGCTTCAAGGACCTCGGCCTGCTGGTGGTGGACGAGGAGCAGCGCTTCGGCGTGAAGCAGAAGGAGCAGATCAAGAAGTTCCGCTCGCAGGTGGACGTGCTCACCCTGACCGCCACGCCCATCCCGCGCACGCTGAACATGGCGATGAGCGGCATCCGGGACATGAGCATCATCGCCACCCCGCCGCAGGACCGGCGCGCCATCCGGACCTTCGTGCAGAAGTTCGACGCGGCCGCGATCCGCGAGGCCATCCTGCGCGAGGTGCAGCGCGGCGGGCAGGTCTTCTTCGTCCACAACCGCGTGCAGTCCATCCACTCGATGGAGAAGTTCCTCAAGGACACCGTGCCGGAGGTCACCGTGGGCGTGGCGCACGGGCAGATGGGCGAGGGCCAGCTCGAGAAGGTGATGACCCAGTTCGTGGAGAAGAAGTTCCAGGTCCTCCTCTCCACCGCGATCATCGAGAGCGGCATCGACATCCCGTCGGCGAACACGATGATCGTCAACCGCGCAGACCAGTTCGGGCTCGCGCAGCTCTACCAGTTGCGCGGCCGGGTGGGCCGGTCACGCGAGCGCGCCTACGCGTACCTGCTCCTCCCCGCCGGTCGCACGGTGACCAAGGACGCGCAGCGCAGGCTCGAGGTGCTGCAGGCCTTCACCGAACTGGGCGCGGGCTTCTCCATCGCCTCGCACGACCTGGAGATCCGCGGCGCGGGCAATCTTCTGGGGCCCGACCAGTCGGGCGCCATCGCGGCGATCGGCTTCGACCTCTACACCCAGCTCCTCGAAGAGGCGGTGGCGGAGATGCGCGGCGAGCCGTTGCGCCAGGACATCGAGCCCGAGGTCACCCTGCCCCTGCCCGCGCTCATCCCCGACGACTACGTGCCGGACGTCCACCAGCGGCTCATGTTCTACAAGCGCTTCTCGCTCGCCGCGCGCGAGGAGGAGCTGCAGGACCTGCGCGCCGAGCTGGTCGACCGCTTCGGCGAAGCGCCGGACGAGGTGGACAACCTCTCCGAGCTGATGCTGCTCAAGATCGACATGCGTCACCTCTGTCTGCGCGGGCTCGACAGCGGGGCCGGGAGGCTGGTGGTCACCCTCGGCTCCGAGGCGCGCGTGGACGGCGGCAAGCTCATCGGGCTGGTGCAGCGCTCGCAGGGCCTCTACCGGCTCACCCCGGACCTCAAGCTGGTGGCGAGGATCAACCCGCACGCGAAGGGCTCGGACTTCATCGTCGAGGCGAAGAAGGTGCTGCGGGACCTCGCCACCTGTGCGCGGCCGGACGCCTGAGCCGGTTCGTCATCCGACCGATGAGTTTCCGCCCTGCGGGGCGTCCTCATGGTGAGCGCGGCTGAGGCAGGCTCGGCGCGCACACCGAAGGAGGGCACCATGGCCGTGTCGAAGGCGAAGATCTTCCCCCACCTCTGGTACACGAAGGAGGCCGAGGAGGCGGCCGCGTTCTACGCAGGCCTCTTCCCGGACTCGCGCATCGACCGTGTCACCCCGCTGCAGACCGAGACCCCGAGCGGGCCGCCGGGCTCGGTGAAGGTGGTGGACTTCACGCTCTTCGGTCAGCGCTTCCAGGCCATCAGCGCAGGTCCGCTCGATGCGTTCAACCACGCCATCTCGCTGGTGGTGACGTGCGACGACCAGGCGGAGCTCGACCGCTACTGGAACGGGATGCTGGCCGCCGGCGGGAAGGAGGAGGCGTGCGGCTGGATTCGCGACCACTTCGGCGTGGCCTGGCAGATCGTGCCGGCGGGCCTCGACGAGTGGATGGATCAGTCGAAGGACAAGGCGGCCGCCAGGCGGGTCGAGGAGGTGATGATGAAGATGGTGAAGCTCGACATCGCGAAGCTTCAGGCCGCGTGGGAGGGGAAGGCGTAGCGGGACGCGGCGGGCTGTCGCAATCTGCGCGGCATGCGTCCCCTCCTCCTGCTCCCCCTGCTCGTGGTGTGCGTGGGCATCGGCTGCGCACGCGCCACCCGGCCGGACGGACCCACCACGCCGAAGCTGACGCTGGAGGAGGCCACCCGGCTCGTGCCCCAGAAGGTCCCGGACCGGGAGGGCTGGGCGCTCGACGTGCTCACCGCGCTGGAGGCGCATCACCTTCACCCCGACCTCTCCGCGGTGTGCCAGGTGCTCGCGGTCATCGAGCAGGAGTCCGGCTACAAGGCCAACCCGCCCGTCGCGGGGCTGAGCAAGATCGCGCGCGAGCGGCTGGACCAGCACGCTTCGAAGATCCCCGGCATCGGCCGGATGCTGCTCGCGAAGCTGCTGGAGGGGAAGGCGCCGGGGGCAAAGCTGACCTTCGATCAGCGGCTCGACCGGGTGCGCACCGAGCGCGACCTCGACCTCTTCTTCCGCGACCTGCTCACGTACTACGAGGGCGAGTACCCGAAGACGCTCGCCGCGCTGAACCTCGCCAGCGAGCTGTTCGGGCGGGGCAGCCTCGAGGCCCTCAACCCCATCACCACCGCGGGGTCGATGCAGGTGAGCGTGGCGTGGGCGATGGCGCAGAGCGAACGGGAGGGGCTCGACGAGTGGCGCGTGCGCGACCGCATGTACACGCGCTCAGGCGGCGTCCACTACGGCACCGCGCGGCTGCTCGGCTACGACGCCGGCTACGACTCGCCGCTCTACCGGTTCGCGGACTTCAACGCCGGCTTCTATGCCTCGCGCAACGCGGCGGTGCAGACCCAGCTCTCCACCCTCACCGGACACGCGCTCGCGCCGGACGGGGACCTGCTCATCTACGAGAAGAGCGGCCAGCCCGCCTCGCGCGACTCGAACACGCTGAAGGCCTTCCTCGCCTTCCGCCAGCGTTACGCGCCATCCATCTCCGAGCGCCAGCTCCGCCGCGACGTGCGGCTGGAGAAGACGCTCGGCTTCGAGGACACCGAGACGTACCGCGCTCTGAAGCGCTCCTTCGCCGAGGTCACGAAGAAGGCGCCCACCTACGCGCGGCTCCCCGATGTCGCCATCCGCAGCCCGAAGATGTCGAAGGAGCGTTCGACCGCGTGGTTCGCAAAGAGCGTCGACGCGCGGTACCAGCGGTGTCTCGCACGCTGACCGCGGAGAGCGCTAACGGCCCTCTGCCCGAGCCGTGGTGCGCCGGGCCTTCTTCGCGGGCGCGGCCACCTTCTTCTTCTTCGGAGCGGCCTTCGTCTTCTTCGTCGTGTTCCGCACGGCGCGCGCGGAGGGCTTCTTGCCGGAGATGCCCTTCACCTCCTCGTAGCGTGCGATGAGCTGCTCGGGCGTCACCCTGGCCAGCGTCCTGGAGATGAGGTCGAGGTCGATGTCCTCCAGCCGTTTGAAGCGCAGGCAGCTCTTGCCCATGTCGAGCTTCTTGCCCGTCTTCGCCCACTCCTCGCGGAACCAGGACTCGAGCTCCGGGTTGCCGTAGACGGTCATCAGGTACAGCGCCATGTGGTTCTTCTGTGACGCCAGCGCGACCGGCCCGATGGGCTGGCCGTTGTACGTGTCCGGATAGCGCGAGAGCGGGATCCCCCAGCCGATCATCCCGTAGGAGATCATCTCCTCGTAGCCCTTCGGCAGGCTCTTGCGGACGAGCTTCACGAGCTTCGAGATCGGCTCGCGACGCTCCTCGGGAAGCTGGGCGATGTACTCCTCGGTGCTGCTGGCCTTGTACTGCAAGGGCGCCTCCTGGCAGGTGGGTGCGGCCGAGGAGACCATGCCGCCGGGGGTGCAGGCGAGTTCGGAGGTGCATGCGAAAGGCGCGAGAACGCGGCCCCATCGCGGTATATGCGCGCGCATGATCCAGAAGGTGCTGGTGCTGGGCAGTGGCCCGGAGGTGATCGGCCAGGGTGGCGAGTACGACCACTCGGGGACCATGGTCCTGACCGCGCTCCGCGAGGCGGGCGTCCAGACGGTGCTGCTCGACTCCAGCGCGGTGACGGTGATCGGCGACCCGGCGTTGTCCACCCGCACCTACCTGGAGCCGGTGACGGCCGAGAGCGCGGAGTGGATCATCGAGAAGGAGAAGCCGGACGCGCTGCTCCCCATGGTGGGCGGTCACAGCGCGCTCGCCATCGCGCTTCAGCTCTCGCGCAACGGCGTGCTGGAGAAGCACGGGGTGAAGCTGCTCGGGGTGACGGCGGAGACGCTGGCCCTGTGTGCGGATCGCCTGGCCTTCGGCGAGCGGGTGCGGTCGAAGGGGATGCAGGCGCCGGGACACGGGCTGGCGCGCACGCACGAGGACGTGAAGGCCCTGGTGGAGAAGCTCGGTCTGCCGCTGCTGGCGCGGGCGCCGGACGCGCACCAGTCCGGAGGCGCGGTGCTCGTGCACGACGACGCGCAGCTCGCGGAGCTGACCCTGCCGGTGGTCCTCTCGCAGTTCCTCGAGCACGCCATCCAGGCGGACGTGGATCTCGTCGTCGACGCGGCGGGGAACACCTTCGTCGGCGGGGTGATGGAGCACATCGAGGAGGCGGGCGTCCACGCGGGCGACGCGGCCTGCGCCCTGCCGCCCTACTCGCTCGGGCCCGAGGTGTCGGAGCGTCTGAAGGATCAGGCGACGGAGCTCGCGCGGGAGCTCGGCGTGGTGGGCCTGTGCAACGTGCGCTTCGCGGTGCAGGGCAAGTCGGTGACGGTGCTCGAGCTCAACCCGCGGACCAGCCGCACGGTGCCGTTCGTCACCCGGGCCACCGGCGCGCCGCTGGCGAAGATCGCCGCCCTCTGCGTGGTGGGGAAGACGCTCCCCGAGCTGGGCTACGTGCGCGAGGCGGCGCTGCGGGTGGTGGCGGTGCGCGAGGCGGTGTTCCCCTTCGCCCGCTCCGCCGCGCGCGACGTGCTGCTGGGCACCGCGATGCAGTCCACCGGCAGCGTGATCGGCATCTCGGACACGCACGCCACCGCGTACGCCAAGGCGCAGCTCGCCTCGGGGATGCGCTTCCCGCGGCCGGACCAGGCGGTCTTCATCTCGGTCCGCGACGAGGACAAGCCGGCCATGGTGGACCTCGCCCGGAGGCTCCGCGCGCTGGGCCACGAGGTCCTCACCACCGAGGGCACCTGCCGCTACCTCGCGCAGAAGCGGATCCCCACCGAGCAGCTCGTCCGCGTCGCGCACGGCAGCCCCAACGCGGTGGACCTGTTGCGCTCGGGTCGTATCGGCATGGTCATCAACACGCCGAGCGACCGCCCGTCGGCGCAGGACTCGCACAAGGTCCGCCGCGAGGCCGTGATGCTGGGGGTGAGCTACTTCACCACCGCCCAGGCCGCCCGCATCGCGGTGGAGGCGCTGGAGGCGGTGCGCAGCGGCAAGCTGACCTACAGGGCCGTGCAGGACGGCGGCAACACGCCCGCGTGAGGCGGTTCAGCGCCACCGACCTCTCGCTGGTCGCGGTGTTCGCCGCGCTGGTGGCAGTGCTGGCCGTGCTGCCGGCCATCCCCACCGGCCCCATCGGGGTGCCGATCACCCTCCAGACGCTGGGCGTGATGCTGACCGGCGTGGTGCTCGGTCCTTCGCGGGGCGCGGCGGCGGTGGCGCTCTACGTCGTCGTGGGCCTCGCGGGCGTTCCCATTTTCAGCCAGTTCCGCGGGGGGCTGGGGGTGCTGGCCGGACCTTCGGCGGGATATCTGCTCGCGTTCGTCCCCGCGGCGTTCCTGGTGGGCCACCTCTCCGGCTGGGCGCTCCGGCGGCCGCAGCGCTGGCGGTACTGGGCGGTCTTCGCCGCGTGCGCGATGACCAGCCTGCTCGTGGTCCACCCGATGGGCATCGCAGGGCTGATGCTGAACGCGCGCCTGTCGCTGGGTGCGGCGGTGGCGGTGGACGTCACCTTCCTGCCCGGCGACGTGGTGAAGAACCTCGTGGCGGCGGGCCTGGGGCTCGGTGTGCACCGCGCCTTCCCGCGGCTCCGGGCTCCGTCCGCTTCGCCGGCATCGCTCGCGCCGTGATCGCGTTCGATGCCGCGGCGGTGACGGGCATCCTCCAGCCGCTCACGCTGCGGCTCGACGAGCGCCGCATCTCGGTCATCGGCGCCAACGGCTCGGGCAAGTCCACCTTCCTCAAGCTCCTCAACGGGCTGGTGCTGCCGGACGCAGGCGCGGTCACCGTGGAAGGCCTCGATACGCGAACGGAGGCGTCGCGGATCCGGCGGCAGGTGGGCTTCGTCTTCACCGATCCCCTGGCGCAGCTCGTGATGCCCACCGTGCTCGAGGACATGGAGCTCTCGTTCCGGCAGTCGCACCGCCGTCCCGACGAACGACGGAAGGCGGCGCTCGAGGCCCTGGAGCGTTTCGGGCTCTCGTCCTTCGCCGAGCGGAGCATCTACGACCTCTCCGGTGGCGAACGTCAGCTCCTCGCGCTGGCGGTGGTGCTGGCCACGAAGCCGCGCATCCTCGTCGCCGACGAGCCCACCACCCTGCTCGACCTGCGGAACCAGCTTCTCATCCGCCGCGTATTCGCGCAGGTCGAGCCGCAGGTCCTCTTCGCCACCCACGACCTCGACTTCGCTCGCGAGAGCGATCGCACCCTGGTCTTCGAAGGCGGGCGCCTCGTCTTCGACGGACCGCCCCCCGACGCCGTGGCCGAGTACCGGAGGCGCTGCGCCGCATGAGGGGGCACGGCCACCTCTTCGGCAGCTACGTCGCAGCGGATTCGCCGCTGCACCGCGCGCCCCTGTGGGTGAAGTTCTGCGCGCTGCTGGCGTTGAGCGCAGGCGCCGTGGCCGCCGGCCGGATCGAGGTCACCCTCTGCGCGCTCGGCCTGGTCCTGCTCGCCTATCCCCTCGGCGCCAGGCTTCCGCTCGCGCACCTCGGGCGGGCGGTGCGGCCGCTGATCCTCCTCGTCGTCCTGCTCGGCGGACTGCACCTCGCCTTCGACGGCTGGCGGTTCGCGGTGCAGGTGACGGGCAACCTCACCGTGTGCGTGCTGGCCGCGCGCCTGCTGACCTTGACCACGCCGGGGCCGCGGCTGCTGGATGGGCTCGTGCGTGCGGCCAGACCGCTCCGGGTGGTGGGCGTGGACCCGGAGCGCTTCGGCCTGGTGGTCGCCTTGATGATGCGAAGCCTGCCGTACCTGCTGGGCTCGCTTCACGACGTGCGGGACGCGGCGCGTGCGCGGGGCCTCGAGCGCAACGTGCGGGCGCGGGTGATGCCGGTGGTGACGCAGGCGGTGGCCTACGCGCAGCAGACGGGTCAGGCGCTGGAGGCGCGCGGGCTGCTCGACGATGCGGAAGGGCAGGACGAAGAACGCCCGGCCGCGCCCCCCGTCTGAGCAGGGGATGCGACCGGGCGGACGGTCCGTCGAATGGGCGAAGGCTAGTGCTCGGCCTTCGTCTCACCCATCGCGGCGATGCGGACGCACGCGTTGGTCGCCAGCGCGTCGAGCACCTGGGCCCGGCGCTTCGGCTCGTCGAAGTTGCGGGTGATGCCGCCGTTGGTGCAGTCCAGCGCGGTCATCGGCCCGGAGAGGAACTGCGAGAGGTTCCCGTGCTCGTCGATGTGCGTGAAGTCGCCGTTGGCGTTGAGGTCACCGCCGTGGCAGCCGGCGCAGGTGTTCGAGGAGTACTCGAAGCGCGCGTCGTTGCCGGAGATGGCCGTGTTGCCCGCGAGCTTCGGCGTGAAGCAGAAGCCCGGATGGGGGATGTCGGACGCCATCGCGCGGATGAAGAAGCCGGTCGGGAACTCGAGCGGATCGAACGAGCCGGTGAGCATGTTCGGCATGCTCGGCGGCGGGTTGGGCCAGATCGACGGCAGGTTGTTGTCGATGGCGAAGGCGAGCCCGGCCCTCATGAACGGCACGTTCTCGTGGGCGATGTCCGGCGTCCGCTTCACCGTCTCCGGCTCGAGCATCGACGTCTTCTTGTGGAGGATGAACTCCCGGAGCTGCCAGGGGCGGGCGAAGACGAAGTCGTTGGTGCGGAGCTGGTTGAGGGCGCTGCCGTTGACCTTGTGGGGCGCGGCGTTGGCGTTCACCACCGCGTTGGTCAGGTCCTCGAGCACCGTGTTGTAGGCCACCGAGCCGATCGGATGGCTGGCGAGGTCCACCCAGCGCCGGGCGAGGTGCTGGATCTCGCCGCACTTCACCGGCAGGTTGCCGTACTCGAAGATCACCAGCATCGGCAGCGGGTTGCAGTTGGCGTCCTCGAGCGCGAAGACGAAGCGCAGCTCACCCGCGTTGCCGTCCGAGTAGCCCACCGACTCGTGCAGATCCATCCGGTTGACGATCGCCACGAGCTGGAACGGCGCCTGATCGAGCCGCGGGAGCTTTGAGTTGGAGCGGCTGCGCCACTCGTTGATGAACTGCTGCACGCCGGGGCGCGGCACCGCCGAGTTGAAGTGCTGCTCCTGGTTGTGGTTCCACGAGTCCAGCCAATGCAGCGCGGCCTGGCGCGGATCCACGCCGGTCATCGGCTGGTTGATCATCTCGGAGAAGAGGTGGCCGAACGTCCACTTGCCCATCGGCGTGCCCTCCCTCCTGCAGCGGTTGAAGGTGCGGTCCTTGTCCTGGATCACGTCCGGGTGGGTGATGATCAGCGACTCCTCCACCGAGATCGCCCCCGCCAGCCCCACCGCCCCGATGTCGATCGGGTTGCCGGGCACGACGGTGGAGAGATCCACCAGCGCAGGCGGCTCGGCCTTCACCGCAACGCGGCCGTCGAAGGTGGTGACGCTGACGGCGCGCGGGCCGCCCAGCCGGTGGATCCGGTCGTTCTGGCGCCGGAGCTCGTCGAAGTCGAAGAGGTGGAAGGCCGAGAAGACGAGGTCGCCCGCCTTGTCGTCGGCGCCCTTGCCGTCGTTGGTGAACACGATGTCGCGGCGCGGGTCGCCGGGATCCGGCTGGAGGGTGAAGGTGCCGGCGGCGATCGTCGGCTCGGAACCGCGGGAGACGGTGGCCAGCAGGCGCGCGTTCATCCCGGGCGGGGCGTTGCGGACCAGCTCCACGCTGAGGTTCTCGATCGTCGGCCGCTCGGCGGGCGGCGGCCTCTTCATGGCCTGTTCTGCGGTGCCGGCGGTGGCGCTGGCGGCTTCCGTTGCCGACGACGAGCTGCAGGCGAGGCCGGAGCCGGCCACGAGGGCGAGCGCGGCGGCCCCGATCGCAAGGCGTCCGGGTGAGGTGGAACGATGCTTCAAGGGATGCTCCTGGTTGGGGTGGGAGGCACGGCCAGACAGCGGGCAAGCGGCCGAGCGCCATCCACCTTGTCAGGAGCGCTTCAGGACCCACAAGACGCGGCCAGCCAGCGCGGGGACGACGCGGCAGGCCACCGGACGGGGAACTCGCGGAAAGGGCAACGGACTTCCGGGGCCTTGGGGAGGTCGCCGTCAGACAACACGCGCACTTGGCCCTCAGGGCAGGACGACCCTCCCCGTCCTCGCCATGTTCCTGCCCTGGAGCCATTGCACTGTCCGCTGGCCAACAAGCGAAGCTCCAATCGCGGCCATGGCGGGGGCGGGTCACCTCGGCGCGGGGCCCTCCACCACGCGCACCTCGCGGCCGGCCACCACGGTGAAGTGCACCCTCGCGCCCAGCAGCGCCTTTGGCTCGGCCTCCACCGGATCCACACCGAGCACGGTGAAGTCCGCCTCCATCCCGGGCAGCAGCCTCCCGAGCCGCTCCTCGTCGAAGGTGGCGAAGGCCGCGCCGGCGGTGAAGGCGTGCAGGGCCTCCTCCCCGGTCAGGCGCTGCTCCGGGTACCAGCCACCTTCGGGGAGCCCGCGTGCGTCCTGCCGCGTCCGCGCCGCGTAGATGCCGGCCAGGGGCTCTGGCTCTTCCACCGGGAAGTCGCTCCCGAACGCGAGTGGCACGCCCGCCTCCAGCACGCTCCGCCACGCGTACGCGCGCCGTATCCGCTCCGGCCCCAGCCGCGCCTCCGCCCAGGCCATGTCGCCCGTCGCGTGGGTGGGCTGCATGCTCGCCACCATGCCCAGCTTCGCCATCCGCCCCAGTGCGCCGGGAGAGAGCACCTGCGCGTGCTCGAGGCGGTGCCGCCCGGTCTCCTCGCCCGCCTGTCCGGCCGACGCCATCGCGCTGGCCACCGCGTCGAGGGTGAGGTCCGCCGCCCGGTCTCCGATCGCGTGAACGCTGACCTGGAAGCCGCGCGCCATGAACGCCGCGGCCCGGTGCTCGAGCTCCTCCCGCGTCAGCAGCAGCAGTCCCATCTGGTCCGGGTCGTCGCTGTACGGCTCCGCGAGCGCCGCGCCCCGCGACCCGAGCGCACCATCCATGAGGAACTTCACCGCGCGCATGGTGAGCAGCTCGCCCTGGAAGGTCCCCAGCCCCACCCACGTCTCCCAGTCCGCCTCCTGCCCCATCGCCATCGCGTACACGCGCAGCGGCAGCCGGTCGGCCGCGTCGAGGTTCTGCAGGTACCGGAAGGTCCGAAGGTCCATCCCGGCGTCGTGCACCGAGGTCAGCCCCACCTCCGCCGCGCGGCGCAGCCCGGCCATCACCCGGCGCGCGTGCTGTTCGTCGGTGGGCTCGGGCATCGCCTTCGACACCTGCTCGATGGCGTTGTCGATGAGCACCCCGGTGAGCTCGCCGTCCGCATCGCGCAGGAACCTGCCACCCGGCGGATCGGGCGTGTCGCGGGTCAGGTGCGCGCGCCGCAGCGCCGCCTCGTTCACCCACGCGGCGTGACCGTCCACCCGCGAGAGGAACACCGGGATGTGCGGAAACGCCTCGTCGAGCACGCGCCGGTGGGGAAAGCCCTGATGCCCGGGCGCCCACCCGTTCTGATCCCAGCCGCGGCCGATGAGCCAGTCGCCCTGGCGGCTCTCGGGGCCCGCCGCGCGCAGCCGCTCCACGATCTCCGCCGGCGACCGTGCCCCGCGAAGCGGCGTCACCGTGAGCGCCCAGCCCATCCCCTGGAGGTGCGCGTGAGCGTCCTGCAGGCCGGGGACGATCACCGCATCGCCCAGCTCGTGCACCTGCGCCGCGTGCCCGGCCTTCTCCAGCACCTCGTCGCGCGCGCCCACCGCCAGCACCCGCGTGCCCTGCACCGCGATCGCCTGCGCCACCGGGCGCCGCGCGTCCCCGGTCCGCACGCGGGAGGCCACGTAGACCGTCACCGGTTCGTTCACCCTGTCCTCCAGAGCCCAGGCGCCGGGCCTCAGAAAGCAACCGCCCAGCAGCACGCAGATCACGCTCAACAGCGCGCTTGTGGCCGCACGCGCAGGCGCCGTTGCGCGCCCTGCCCCGCTCACGCCGCGCGCGCGGGGGCGTCCTGATCGATCACCGCGGCCGCCTCGGCGATCCGGCGCAGGCCTTCGCGCAGGGAGGCCACCGCCTCGGGCCGGTGGGCGTCCACCGCTGCCGACCACGACCGCGAGACGAGGCGCTCGCCGCTGGCGTAGATGCCGAACACCGAGGCGAACCGCGCGGTGCCCATGGGCCCGAGCAACAGCGGCGCGCCGTCGGCGATCGGCTGGAAGTACTCCACGTCGAGCACGCCGATCCGCGCGGCCAGCTCGTCGAGGGTGAGGCGATCCGCCTCGTCCGCGATGGGCTGCAGCTTCGCCGGCAGCGCGCGGATGAGCGAGAGCACGTCCTTGCCGGCGCCGCGGACATCACCTGCGGCAGGGGCCTGCTTGCTCGCCTTGCGCCGGTCGATGGCGAGGAGCACGCCGCCGGCCACCAGCAACGCGAGCCCGATTCCGGTGGTGAGGACGTCCGCCTCCGGCAGCTTGCCGCCGCCGAAGGTGCCGACGATGGTGCCGGCGATGAGGAGGACGGTCGCGAGGGTCTTCATGTCTTTATCCCGTGCCTTTCCTGCGACCTAGCCCGCCGCCGAGGTGCCGAGCTTGAAGAGCGCGAACACCACGCCGCTGAGCGAGTCGCCCACCAGCAGGCCCGCCGCCACCGGGAAGCCCACGTTCGCCACCCAGGTGCGGCCCTTCACCTTCTCGCTCACCATCGCCACCACGCAGCCGAGGCCGTACGGCAGGATGTAGAAGAGCGGCAGGTACATCGACAGGCCCACCAGCACGCCCGCCCCGCCACCCGCCGCCAGCGTGAGCACGAGGCCCACCAGCCCGCCGGCCACGTACTTGTCCACCGGCACGGCGCCGCCCTGGATGGCGGCGATCATCTGCTGCAGCGTGGTCGCCTGCGCGGCGGGGATGGCGGTGCCCGGCCCGAAGCCCTGAGTCTCCCAGATGAGGTACACGGTCAGCACCGAGATGATTGGCCCCAGCCAGGTGACCGCGAGCTGCACCGCCTGCTGGCGGACCGGCTTGGAGCCCACGATGTGACCGGTCTTGAGGTCGCTCATCATGTCCGCGCCCTGGCCGATCGCCACGCACACCGCCGCGCCGATCAGCACCGCCACGCCCACCGCGCTGGTCCCCACCATGAAGAGGATCAGCGTGACCGCGAGCAGCGCCATGCCGGAGATGGGGCTCCAGTCGGTGCGGCCGGTGCACTGCGCGATGATCACGCCCGCCAGCCAGATCCACAGGGTGCCCACGCCCGCGGTGAGCGCCGCGCGCGGAAGTCCGATGTTCGGATCCGACAGATAGGCCGCCGCGCCGAGCACCACCAGCGAGGCGACGACGCCCGCATAGAGCCACCCTGCAGGCAGCTCGTCGGAGGCGCCGGCGGAGCCACCGGAGAGGCTCTTCAGGGCCGCCTTGAGCATGGGGCCCGCGACCACGATCCCCGCCAGCGCACCGCCGATGAGCAGGCCGATGCCCAGCGGCCGGTTGATCTGGCTGAACACCTGCGAGGCGTAGAACGCGTTGGCGTCCGCGGTGCCCTCGGGCAGCGGGATCCACCCCATGTTCACCACCATCGGCGCGACCACCCAGTTGGCCAGCACGCCGCCCGCCAGCACCATCAGGCCCGGCCGCCCGCTGATGTAGCCCGCGCCCAGCGAGAGCAGCGACAGCGCCCAAACGTTCGGCATGTACGCCGGCATGCCCAGCGCGCTGCCCAGGTCCACCGTCTCGGGGATGACCCCGAACGACGCCATCAGCCCGAACCCCAGCGCGAGCACGCTCGCCCCGATGAGATAGACGGACTTCTGCGCGCCCGCGCCCGGCGAGCGGAGGATCTCCGCCACCGCGATGCCCGAGGGGAAGCGCAGCCGCTCGAACTCGATCATCTGCTTGCGCAGCGGGATGATGAAGAGCGTGCCCAGGAACCCGCCGGCCACCGCGGCCGCGGCGATCGCCCACGGGTTGAAGGTCACGTCCTTCATCAGGAACAGCGCGGGGAACGTGAAGATGACGCCCGCCGAGGCATTGTTGATGGCGGAGGCGACCGTCTGGTTGATGTTGTTCTCCACGATGGAGCCGCGCCGCATCACCCCGCGCAGCAGGCCCCAGCCGAGGATCGCCGCCACCGTCGACGCCGGCACCACGAAGCCGATGAGCAGGCCCGCGTAGGTCATGCTCGCGGTGAGCACCACCCCCACCACCACGCCGAGCGTGACGCCGGCCACGGTGATCTCGCGGTACGGCTTCGCGCTGATGCGCCGCTCGTGCTCGGAGATGAAGGGGCCCGCGCTGGACGGGCCCTCTGCGGAAGGCGGCGGGTTGGGCACCCGGGCCGCCGAGGACGCTTCGCTCATGTCCGCTCCTTGCGTTCGGCGCCGACTGTCGGGCGAACGGAAGGGGCCGATATATCAAAGGAGGATCGATGGACCCAATCAGATGGGCGCAACCGCGGGCATCGCGCCTGCCCGCCCGCCGATGAGTTCCCCGGCATAGGCCTCCGCGCGCACCGCGTGCTTCTTCTGCCAGCGCCGGCCGTGGACGAAGGCCCAGCCCCCCACCAGCGCCGCCTCCGCCGCCGCGTCCAGCAGATACACCTTCGAGATGCGCCCCCGGAGCGGGTACCACACGTCCGCCACCGCGAGCGCGAGCGCGGTCCCGAGGCCCAGCACGCGCACCTCCGGCGTCACCTGACGGCGCCTCGCCGACAGCAGCAGCGCGCCGCCCACCGCCATCACCAGGCCGCCGAAGGTCTTCACCAGCCAGCCCTCCTTCTTCCGGCCGGTGAGGCGCTCGAAGGACCGGAGGTGGAGGATCGGCCACAGGCCGGTGACCGCGTAGTAGCCGCCCTGCGTGACGGCGAGGCCACGGGCGAGCGAGCCACCCCTCGGCGTCGCGCCCGCCTGCTCGAGCCTCTGCGCTTCGAACGCATCCATGCCGCGCAAGCTGCCCATGGCCCGCGCGCGGCACAGCCGGCCTTCAGGCACCTGCTCCCCTGGCTGGGCTCCCTGCGCGCGCCCGGCTCCCGAGCCCCGACAGGCGCAACGCGCGTGCGCACCTTGGAGGGCAAGGAGGAACACGACCATGGCCGACGAGAAGTTCGACCCCAGGACCTACCGCCACGCGATCCCCGGACGGGGCCCGGGCAAGACGCCCGGCTCCGCCGAGGGTGAAGACGACGGGCGCTCCAAGCCCTTCCCCAACGAGCCCCGCAAGACGCCCGGCTCGGCGGAGGGCGAGGAGATCCACGGCGATCCGGGGACCTCGCGCGGACCTGTGCCGCACGCCCCCTAGCGGCGCCTACGCGGCCCGGCGCTTGCGCAGCGAATGCGCGGCGTAGAGCGCCACCGCAGAGAGAACGCCCGCGTCGTCCATCCATCCCACGATGGGGACGACGTCCGGGATCGCGTCCAGCGGCAGCACCAGGTACGCCAGCGCCGCCACGGCCAGGAGCTTCAGCCGCAGGCGGGAGGGGTGAGCGCGCGGCGCGCTCGCGATCGGCTGTTCCATGATCGCGATACGCGCCGGGGGCGCTCCCATTGCCCCGGCCTACGCCTCGTCGCCTCCCCCGCCGGATTCGCCGGACGGCTCGGCGTTCGCACCGGTATCGGAGACGTCCGAAGGCTCGGTGGGCTCGGCGATGTCGGCGGGCGCAGTGGATGCCGCTGCCTCCGCGGCCTCTGCGTGTGCGGCCTCCACGGCCTCGTCGAGCTCGCTCTCGGGAGCGGTCTCCGGGAGCCGCGAGATGCCGGTCACCTTCTCGTCCTCGCCCTCCATGCCCATCAGCCGCACGCCCTGGGTGTTGCGGCCGATGACGGAGATCTCCTTCACCCGCATCCGGATGAGCATGCCGCCGTTGG